>NZ_RCOB01000097.1:29167-195057 GCF_004307665.1 Pseudomonas sp. Sample_16 | reverse complement strand
CAGGGCAATCTTGCCGTTCAGGCGTCCCGAGCCTTTATAGCTTTGCTCGCCACAGTCCGGGTACGGATCCATTTTGCGTTGGGAACCAGGGACGGGTTGCTGTTGTTTCGGGAAGGGTGGTTTTGGGTATTCGTTCATCATCAATCTCCGGTCTCAGGCGGGGGAGTCAAAGGGTTGACCCTGGCGTTTTGGCTTGAGTTCGGTTGGATTTTTGATGGTGGGAAAACGTTAGCATCCTGTGGCGAGGGAGCTCGCTCCCGCTGGGCTGCGCAGCAGTCCTTTTCAGGGCCGCTTCGCGCCCGAGCGGGAGCGAGCTCCCTCGCCACAGGTACAGTGTTCGTCCTTAAGTGCGCTTCTGCGGGGGGATTTGTCAGGCCCTGAGGTTGCGCAAACTGCGCTCCATCCGCGCAATGCCTTCTTCGAGCAGCGAGCGCGGGCAGCCGAAATTCAAGCGCACGAACTGCCGGCCGTCATCACCGAAATCCAGGCCCGGGCTCAAACCGACCTTGGCCTGTTCGAGAAAGAATTGCTGTGGGTTGTCCAGCCCCAGCGCCGAGCAGTCCAGCCAGGCCAGATAAGTGCTCTGCGGCACGTTCATGCTGATGCCCGGCAAGCGGGTGCGCACGGCGTCGACCAGATAATCACGATTGCTTTGCAAATAGTCCTTCAGCGCGGCCAGCCATGGCCCGGCTTCGCTGTAAGCGACGCGCGTGGCTCGGGTTGACGCTGTCGACCATGCCGCAGCGGGCATGGTTGACCTTCTCGCGCAGGTGGCGATCCTGAATGATCATGAACGAGGTTTTCAGCCCGGCGATGTTATAGGCCTTGCTCGCCGACATCAGCGTAATGGTGCGCTGGGCGATTTGCGGGCTGAGGGAGGCCATCGGAATGTGCTGGCGGCCGTCGAAGCACAGTTCGGCGTGGATTTCGTCGGAGATGATCCAGGCACCGTGCTCCAGGCAGATGTCGGCGATGGCTTGCAGTTCGGCCCGAGGGAATGCTTTGCCCAATGGGTTGTGCGGGTTGCTCAGCAGCAGGGCGCCGCCACCTTGCAGCGACTGGCTCAACGTGGCCAATGGCGTGATGTAGGTGCCGTCGGCTTGCGGATCGAAATTCAACTCCACCTTGTTCAGGCCCCAATGCCCTGGCGCGTGGCGCAGCGGCGGGTAGTTCGGCACTTGCACGACAACATTCTGTTGCGGCTGCACCAATGCCTTGAGGGCCATGTTGAAGCCCGATTCGACACCCGGCAGGAAGATCAGCTCTTGCGGCTCGACTCGCCAGACGTACTTGTTCCACAAATCAGCAACGATGGCTTCGCGCAGGTCATCCTGAGCCACGCTGTAGCCAAGCAACGGATGCTCCAGACGTTTTTGCAAGGCCTGGACGATCACTGGTGGTGCCGCGAAATCCATGTCGGCAACCCACATCGGCAACACGTCGGCCGGGTAGCGGCTCCACTTGGTACTGCCGGTGTGGTGGCGGTCGAACACCTGATCAAAATCGAAAGTCATGCGCAAATCTCGTAAAGGCTGGTTAATCATGCCGGCCATGATAAGCGCCAATCCCCGGCAACACATCCCCTGTGGGAGCTGGCTTGCCAGCGATGGGGGCCGGTCAGACGGCGAAATGGTTAAATGACACGACGCTATCGCTGGCAAGCCAGCTCCCACAATGTTCTGTGGTTGTCCGCAAATGCCCGACGGTCGGTTGTCATGGTGATTTCGACAGCCTTGTCTACTATTTCAGGTGTTGGCAGCCAGACTGCCGCCACCGTGATTGTCCAGAAAAGTCCGGCAACGCACCGGATTTCCACCTGATCAGGAGTGCACGATGGACCTCAGCCGTCGTCAGTTCTTCAAGGTCGCTGGTATCGGCCTTGCTGGTTCGAGCCTGGGCGCGTTGGGCATGGCCCCGACAGCCGCTTTCGCCGAGCAGGTGCGCCACTTCAAGCTTGCCCACACTCGAGAAACCCGCAACACCTGTCCGTACTGCTCGGTCGGCTGTGGGTTGATCATGTACAGCCAGGGCGATGCAGCGAAAAATGTCGCGCAAAACATCATCCACATAGAAGGTGACGCCGACCACCCGGTCAACCGCGGCACCCTTTGCCCCAAAGGCGCAGGCCTGCTGGACTTCATTCACAGCCCCGGGCGCCTGCAATATCCGCAGGTACGCAAACCCGGCAGCTCGGAATGGACCCGCGTCTCCTGGGACGAAGCACTCGACCGCGTGGCGGACCTGATGAAGGCCGACCGCGACGCCAATTTCATCGAGAAGAATGCCCAGGGCCAAACGGTCAACCGCTGGTTGACCACCGGTTTCCTTGCGGCATCGGCGGCGTCCAACGAGGCGGGTTACATCACCCACAAGGTCATTCGCAGTCTCGGCATGCTGGGGTTCGATAACCAGGCGCGTGTCTGACACGGCCCGACGGTGGCAAGTCTTGCCCCGACGTACGGCCGTGGTGCCATGACCAACCACTGGACCGATATCGCCAACGCGAATCTGGTTCTGGTGATGGGCGGCAACGCAGCAGAAGCGCACCCGTGCGGCTTCAAATGGGTGACCGAAGCCAAGGCGCACAACAAGGCGCGCTTGATCGTGGTCGATCCGCGTTTTACCCGGACCGCCTCGGTGGCCGATTACTACGCGCCGATTCGCACCGGCACCGACATCGCCTTCATGGGCGGGTTGATCAATTACTTGCTGACCGAGGACAAGATCCAGCACGAATACGTGCGTAACTACACCGACGTGTCGTTCATCGTCAAAGCCGGGTATGGCTTCGAGGACGGTATTTTCAGTGGCTACGATGTCGACAAGCGCCTGTACACCGATAAATCCGGCTGGGGCTACGAGCTCGGTGAGGACGGTTTCGTCAAGGTCGATCCGACGCTGCAAGACCCGCGTTGCGTCTATCAATTGATGAAGCAGCACTACAGCCGTTACAACATCGATCTGGCCAGCCAGATCTGTGGCATGCCGGTCGATGCCATGCAGAAAATCTGGGAGGAAATCGCCACTTGCTCGCAACCGGGCAAGACCATGACCATTCTCTATGCCTTGGGCTGGACGCAACATTCGATTGGCGCTCAGATCATCCGTAGCGCAGCGATGGTGCAATTGCTGTTGGGCAACGTCGGCATGCCGGGCGGGGGCGTGAATGCCTTGCGCGGGCACTCCAACATCCAGGGCCTGACCGACCTGGGGCTGCTGTCCAACTCACTGCCCGGTTATCTGACCCTGCCGGGCGACGCCGAACAGGATTACGCCGCCTACATTACCAAACGAACGCAAGTTCCCTTGCGGCCGGGGCAGTTGTCCTACTGGCAGCATTACAGCAAGTTCCATGTGAGCTTGATGAAGTCCTGGTACGGCGCCAACGCCACCGTCGAAAACAACTGGGCTTTCGATTATTTGCCAAAACTGGACATTCCTCAGTACGACATCCTCAAGGTGTTTGACCTGATGGGCCAGGGCAAGGTCAACGGCTACATGTGCCAAGGCTTCAACCCCATCGCCGCGCTGCCCGATAAAAACCGGGTGATGGTTGCGCTGGCCAAGCTCAAATGGCTGGTGGTGATGGACCCGCTGGCCACTGAAACGTCTGAGTTCTGGCAAAAAGTCGGGCCGTTCAACGACGTCAACAGCGCCGATATCCAAACTGAAGTGATACGCCTGCCTACCACCTGTTTCGCCGAAGAAGACGGTTCGCTGGTCAACAGCAGCCGCTGGCTGCAATGGCACTGGAAAGGTGCCGACGGTCCCGGCGAAGCACGCACCGACGTACAGATCATGAGTGAGCTGTTTCTGCGGTTGCGTCAGCGTTACCAGGCCAATGGCGGCAAATTCCCCGACCCGCTGCTCAAGTTGTCGTGGCCTTACAAGATCCCTGACGAACCTTCGCCCGAGGAACTGGCCAGGGAAATCAACGGCACGGCCATCACCGACATCACCGACGCCACGGGCGCGGCCATCAAGGCCAACGCCCAGCTGGCCGGTTTTGGTCAGCTCAAGGACGATGGCAGCACGGCATCCGGTTGCTGGATTTTCTGTGGCAGCTGGACAGAGCTGGGCAATCAGATGGCTCGTCGCGACAACAATGACCCGTTCGGCATGCATCAGCATCAGGGTTGGGCGTGGGCCTGGCCGGCGAACCGGCGGATTCTCTACAACCGCGCTTCAGCGGACTTGCAGGGCAAACCGTGGGATCCGCACAAACGCCTGGTGTGGTGGAACGGCAAAGCGTGGGCCGGCACCGATGTGCCGGACTACAAGGCCGATGTTCCACCGGAAGCCGGGATGAATCCGTTCATCATGAACCCCGAGGGCGTGGCGCGTTTCTTCGCCGTCGACAAGATGAACGAAGGCCCGTTTCCCGAGCACTACGAACCGTTCGAAACGCCGATCGGCATCAATCCATTGCACCCGAGCAACAAAAAAGCCACCAGTAACCCGGCAGCGCGGATCTTCGATTCGGTGTGGGATACCCTCGGCGTTGCCAAGGATTACCCGTACGCCGCGACGAGTTACCGGTTGACTGAGCATTTCCACTTCTGGAGCAAGCACTGCAAGCTCAATGCGATTACCCAGCCTGAGCAGTTTGTGGAAATCGGCGAAGTGCTGGCCAAGGAAAAGGGGATCGTGGCCGGTGATCGGGTTCGGGTCAGCAGCAAGCGCGGGTTTATCGAAGCGGTGGCGGTGGTGACCAAACGGATTCGTCCGCTGCAGGTCAACAATCAGGTCGTGCATCAGATCGGCATCCCGCTGCACTGGGGGTTTACCGGCCTGACCCGTCACGGCTACCTGACCAACACTCTGGTGCCGTTCCTCGGCGATGGCAACACACAGACCCCGGAATCCAAGTCATTCCTGGTCAACGTGGAGAAAGTCTAAATGGCCAGCCAAGACATCATTGCCCGCTCGGCCACCACCACGCCCGCGCCATCGGTGCGTGGTGTGGAGGAAGTCGCCAAACTGATCGATACCACCAAGTGCATCGGCTGCAAGGCCTGCCAGGTCGCATGCTCGGAGTGGAACGAGTTGCGCGACGAGGTCGGCCACAACCTCGGCACCTACGACAACCCCCATGACCTGACTGCCGACACCTGGACCTTGATGCGTTTCACCGAGCATGAAACCGATGCCGGTAACCTGGAATGGCTGATCCGCAAGGACGGTTGCATGCATTGCGCCGAACCGGGTTGCCTGGCGGCATGCCCCAGCCCAGGGGCGATCATCAAACATGCCAATGGTATCGTCGATTTCGACCAGGACCATTGCATCGGCTGCGGTTACTGCATCACCGGTTGCCCGTTCAACATTCCGCGGATCTCGCAAAAAGACCACAAAGCCTACAAATGCACACTGTGTTCGGACCGAGTTTCGGTTGGCCTTGAGCCGGCCTGTGTAAAAACCTGTCCAACCGGTGCCATTGTGTTCGGTACCAAGGACGACATGAAGGAACACGCGGCTGAACGCATCGTCGACCTGAAAAGTCGTGGTTTCGACAATGCCGGCTTGTACGATCCTGAAGGGGTCGGCGGCACGCACGTCATGTACGTGCTGCATCACGCCGACACGCCAAGGCTGTACGCCGGTTTACCCGATCATCCGGCGATCAGTCCGTTGGTGGGGTTGTGGAAAGGCATCAGCAAACCCTTGGCGCTACTGGCAATGGGCGCGGCCGTGCTGGCCGGGTTCTTCCACTATGTACGCATCGGGCCGAATCGGGTCGAGGAAGATGAATACCCGGATCCGCCGGATACTTCGGTTCATCAGGTCGATCCTGCGGTGCACACCTATGACCCACGCGGGGAGGGCAGGCCATGAACAAGACCATCCTGCGCTACACCAGCAACCAGCGCACCAACCACTGGCTGGTGGCGATTCTGTTCCTGATGGCCGGGCTGTCCGGGCTGGCGTTGTTCCACCCGGCGCTGTACTGGCTGAGCAATCTGTTTGGCGGTGGCCCCTGGACTCGCATTCTGCATCCGCTCATGGGTGTATTGATGTTCGTGTTTTTCCTTGGGCTGGTGTTCAGCTTCTGGCGTTCCAACTACTTCATTGCCAATGATCGCCTGTGGCTGAGGCGCATCAATCGGGTGATGGCCAACAATGAGGAAGAAGTGCCGCCGGTGGGCAAATACAATGCCGGGCAGAAGCTGCTGTTCTGGACTTTACTGCTGTGCATGTTGGTGTTGCTGTTCAGCGGCCTGGTGATCTGGCGAGCATATTTCAGTGCCTACTTCGGCATCACCAGCATTCGCTGGGCCATGCTGCTGCATGCGCTGGCGGGTTTTGTGCTGATCCTGAGCATCATCGTGCACATTTATGCGGGCATCTGGATCAAGGGTTCGGTCAGCGCCATGACGCACGGTTGGGTCAGTCGTGCCTGGGCCAGGAAACACCACGAACTCTGGTATCGCCAAGTGACTCACGATGAGACGCGCGACGTACCTCCCGAGCGACCGATCACCAAAAAGGGCTGACGCTTGCCAACCATACTTGAACCCGGAGAAATCGAAGCGGCGGCCAGTTCGCCGCCGTTTCTGCACCTGCCACCGCATAACCTGTTCAGCCTGCGCGCAGCACGCCTGGAGCAATTGGCTGTGGATCATCCGTTGGCCGACTATTTACGCTTGATCGCAGACCTGTGTCGGGTGCAACAGCAGATCCTGGACGATCCGCCGCTTGGCGAGCCACTCGACGCACAACGCATCGAGCTTTGCCGACACCACGGATTGCCGCCGTTCGCCGCCGACAGCCTGACTCGCGAGGACGACTGGCAAGCGTATCTGGACGCCTTGCTGCAACGCTATGTACCGCCAGCGCAACCGGCGGTAAACGATGCATTGGCCACGTTGCGCACAGCCAGCCCGGGCCAGCGTCGTGCGTGGGCCGTGGCGCTGGTCAGCGGCCAATATTCGCTGGTGCCGGCAGCGTTGGTACCGTTTCTCGGTGCTGCCCTGCAAGCGGCCTGGAGCCATTGGCTGCTCCGCACGCCGAACCTGCAGCTCAAACCGGGCGACAGCCTCAGCCAATGCCCGTGTTGCGGCTCGCCGGCCATGGCCGGGGTGATTCGCAATCGTGGCAAGCACAACGGTCTGCGCTATTTGGTCTGCTCGTTGTGCGCCTGTGAATGGCACGTGGTGCGGGTCAAATGTGTGTATTGCGAGCAGAGCAAGGGCCTGCAATACCTCAGCCTTGAAGACGATCGCCACGCCGCCAACCAGGCACCGCTGCGCGCCGAAATGTGCCCGAGCTGCAACAGCTACCTGAAACTGCTCTACCTGGAAAACGATGCGGCCGCTGAAGCGTTGTCGGCGGATTTGAGCAGCTTGATGCTCGACATGCGTCTGGCCCAGGACGGCTATCAGCGCCTGGCACCGAATCTGTTACTGGCTCCGGGAGACGAATGACCACAGCGTCTACACTCTGGCGCGACGGTCTTTCTATTTCAGGAGCGCCCGATGTCCGCCAGCGGTGCCAGTCCCAACCTGCGATTGCCTTCCATCGACAGCCTGTTGCGTCATCCGGCGTTTCAGCCTTTGGCCGAGCGTTATGGGCGCGACGCGTTGCTGGCGACGTTGCGACAATTGCTCGATGAATTGCGCGAACCTGTACAACAGGGTTTGCTGCAAGCGATCGAAGTCAGTCCTGAAGTGTTGGCGGGCAGGGCGGGCGAACGGCTGCA
This sequence comes from Pseudomonas sp. Sample_16, assembly GCF_004307665.1. Classification (NCBI taxonomy): domain Bacteria; kingdom Pseudomonadati; phylum Pseudomonadota; class Gammaproteobacteria; order Pseudomonadales; family Pseudomonadaceae; genus Pseudomonas; species Pseudomonas sp. Sample_16. The sequence goes on along the minus strand of NZ_RCOB01000097.1, from coordinate 187,358 downwards.
GGTGCAACACCGCAGCCATGTGCGGCGGGTGTTCAACCTCACCGGAACCGTATTGCATACCAACCTTGGGCGGGCGCTGTTGCCGCAAGAGGCGATTGACGCAGTACAAATGGCCGCACGCTACCCGCTCAATCTGGAATTCGACCTGCTCAGTGGCAAACGCGGTGACCGCGACGATCTGATCGAAGGCTTGATCCGCGAACTGACCGGTGCCGAAGCAGTGACGGTGGTCAACAACAATGCCGCCGCCGTGCTTCTGACCCTCAACAGCCTGGGCGCGCGCAAGGAAGGCATCATCTCTCGGGGTGAATTGATCGAAATCGGCGGTGCCTTCCGCATTCCCGACATCATGGCCCGCGCCGGGGTAAAACTGCATGAAGTCGGCACCACCAACCGTACCCATGTCCGCGACTATGAAGCCGTCATCGGCCCGCGCAGCGGTTTGATCATGCGGGTGCACGCGAGCAACTACAGCATTCAGGGCTTCACTGCTTGCGTACCGACTGCCGAGCTCGCACAACTGGCGCACCGGCATGGGTTACCGCTGCTCGAAGACCTTGGCAGTGGCAGCCTGCTGGACCTGACGCGCTGGGGGTTGCCTGCTGAACCGACGGTGCGCCAGGCGCTGCTCGATGGTGCGGATATCGTCACCTTCAGCGGTGACAAATTGCTCGGCGGGCCGCAGGCCGGGTTGATTGTCGGGCGCAAGGAACTGATCGGCAAAATCAAGAAAAACCCGCTCAAACGCGCGTTGCGAGTCGACAAACTGACCCTGGCCGCCCTTGAAGCGGTGCTCGGCTTGTACCGCAATCCGGATCGACTGGCCGAACGTCTGCCAAGTCTGCGCTTGCTGACCCGGCCACAGGCCGACATCCTCGCCCAGTCCGAGCGCCTGCAACCGGCCTTGGCCAAACAATTGGGCGAAGGCTGGAATGTCAGCGCGACAGCAGCGTTGGGGATGATCGGCAGCGGCAGCCAACCGGTGGCGAGATTACCGAGCGCCGCGCTGTGCCTGCGCCCGAACACCAGCAAGCGACTGCGCGGACGCTCGCTGATGGCGCTGGAATCTGCTTTGCGGGCATTGCCGATTCCGGTGCTCGGGCGCATCGATGACGACGCCCTGTGGCTCGACTTGCGGCAACTCGATGATGAACCGACGTGGCTGGCGCAGCTCGATCAATTGAAAGTGGAGGACCGGGCAGGGTGATTGTCGGCACGGCGGGGCACATCGACCATGGCAAGACTGCGTTGCTCCAGGCCCTGACCGGGCAGGCGGGCGACCGGCGCCGGGAAGAGCGCGAGCGCGGCATGACCATCGACCTTGGCTATCTCTACGCCGAACTGGTGCCCGGCGCACCGCTGACAGGTTTCATTGATGTGCCGGGTCATGAGCGCTTCACCCACAACATGCTGACCGGGGCGCAGGGCATCGATCTGGTGTTGCTGGTGGTGGCCGCCGATGACGGCGTGATGCCGCAAACCCGCGAACATCTAGCCATCGTCGAACTGCTTGGCATCGCCCGTTGCATTGTGGCGATCACCAAGTGCGACCGGGTCGAACCTTCCCGAGTGAACATCGTGCGCGAGCAGGTCAGCGCATTGTTGGTACCTGGGCCTTATGCGGCAGCGCCATTGATTGCGCTGTCGAGCGTCACCGGGCAGGGCGTAGACACCTTGCGCGAAGCGCTGCTGCAAGCGCAAAACCAGGTCGCGCAACACGGAATCGACGGTGGTTTTCTGCTGTCCATCGACCGGGCATTCAGTATCGCCGGCGCCGGTATCGTGGTGACCGGTACGGCCGTGTCCGGCAAGGTCGCGGTGGGCGATACCCTGATGCTCGGCCCGCTCGGCAAAACCGTGCGCGTGCGCGGCTTGCATGCGCAAAATCAGGCAGCCGATGTGGCAGTGGCCGGGCAGCGTGTTGCGTTGAACATCAGCGGCGAACGCCTGGCGCTGGAGCACATGCATCGCGGTCAGTGGCTGGTGTCAGAGTGGCTGTACGCGCCGACTCAGCGCCTGGATATCGACTTTCAGTTACTCCCCGCTGAGCCACGCGCGTTTGAGCATTTTCAGCCGGTTCACGTACACATCGGCACTCATGACGTTACCGGGCGCGTGGCATTGCTGGAGGGCGCGAGCGTGGCACCGGGCGAGCGGATGTTGGCGCAGATCCTGCTCAATTCGCCGGTGCAAGCCGTGAAGGGCGATCCACTGATCGTACGTGACCAGAGCGCGCAACGGACCCTCGGCGGTGGACGCGTACTTGACCCGTTCGCCCCCAGCCGACATCGCCGCAGCCCGGAGCGACTGGCGCAGTTGCAGGCGTTGGCCGCGAGTAATCGCCTGGAAGATGCCCTGCCGGTGTTACTGGCCAACAGCGCTACCGGGTTCGATCCGCAACGTCTGGAGCGCCAGTTCAACCACCTTCGAGCGAACTGGTCACTGCCCGATGACGTGCGCCTGATCGAATCACGGCAGTCTACCGTGTTGTTCAGCACCACCCGGTGGCAGACATTGCAGGATGAGCTGTTGCAACACCTGACACGCTTTCATCAAATGGAACCCGATCAAATGGGGCCGGACCGCGATCGCTTGCGTCGATTCGCCGGTTTTGCCCTCGACCGCTCGACATTCATGAGCCTGCTCGACCATCTACTCAGCCATGGCGCCATCACTGCGAGTGGGCCGTGGCTGCATTTGCCCGACCACCAGGTGCGCCTGAGCGCGGCGGATGAAGCGATGTGGCTGCAATTGCAGCCGCTGTTCGACGCGGCGGGTTTCGATCCGCCATGGATACGCGAGCTGGGCCACGACGAAGCCGCTGTGCGATTGTTGCTGCGCAAAATGGCCAGGCTTGGGCGGGTGCATCAGATCGTGCGTGACTTGTTTTACACCGACGCAACGCTCCATCGCCTGGCGGCTATGCTGTTGCAACTGGCCGATGAGAATCCGGTGATCCAGGTCTCGGCATTTCGTGATGCCGTGGGGCTGGGCCGCAAGCGCAGCATTCAGATTCTCGAATACTTCGATCGTCTGGGCCTGACGCGACGCGTTGGCGATCGTCGCCAGATTCGTCCAGACAACGCCCTGGCCCGGCGAACCGGGCACTGAATTGAGGAAGGTAATCGCGCCCGGTGGCGCGGCCGGGCTTCAAACCCGGTTGGGGACGGCATCCGTTCCCGGGCAGGTTCGACTCCGGCTACCTTCCGCCACTTTCCTGCGCTGATTATCGACAGTTATACATTCATCACATTTGCCGATGAGCAACTATGCTGGGCATACCGACACTCTATCTTTCCAGTGCACTGCCAGGAGATATCCATGGTGCCCCTACCGCTTTCAGAGAAGGCCTTGTCCCGCGGCTTGCTGGATGTCCTGATCCGCGCAGGACTGATTGTTGTGCTGGTGTTGTTCTGTTTCGAGATCTTCAGGCCGTTCCGCGATTTGATGTTGTGGTCGGTGATCCTTGCGATCACGTTGTATCCGCTGCAAAAGCGTCTCAGAGGCCCGTTGGGGCACAAGGACGGGCGCATTGCGACGTTCATCGTGCTCGTGGCAATCATCATTCTGATGGTGCCGATTTACCTGCTGGGAACCTCGATTGCCGACTCAGTGGAAAATGCCATCAGCGTCGTCAAGGACGAGGGCGTGCATATTCCGGCGCCAGCGGCATCCGTGGCGCAATGGCCGCTGGTGGGTGACCGGGTGTTTGCGCTATGGCAGCAAGCGGCAACTGACCTTCCCGGGCTAACCGCCAAATACATCCCGCAAATCAAGGGCGTCAGCCTGGGCCTGCTGGGCAAACTGGCCGGTGTGGGCATGGGTTTTCTGACCTTTATTTTCGCGCTGATCATTGCCGGGATTTTCATGGCCTACGGCGAAGCCGGCAGCCGTGCTTCTGTGCAGATTGCCTCGCGCATCAACGGGCCGGAGAAGGGCGCCAGTGTCGCCGCCTTATGCACGGCAACCATCCGTGCCGTGGCGCTGGGTGTCGTCGGTATCGCTTTCATTCAGATGTTGCTGGTCGGGCTCGGCTTTGTCCTCAAGGGCGTGCCGGGTGCGGGCCTGCTGGCCCTGGCGGTGCTGTTGCTGGGGATCATGCAATTGCCCGCGACGCTGATTACCGTGCCGGTGATCGCCTATGTATTTGCCACGGAAGGCCCCAGCACGGTCACCATCATCTTTGCGATTTACGTCTTCGTTGCCGGCCTGGTGGACAACGTCCTTAAGCCATTGTTGTTGGGGCGTGGGGTGGACGTACCCATGCCGGTGGTACTGATCGGCGCCTTGGGCGGCATGGTCACCAGCGGCATCATCGGTTTGTTCATTGGTCCGGTGGTGTTGGCGGTCGGATATCAGCTTTTCTGGCAGTGGGTGCGCGATTCACCGGCATGAACTTCAGCCCGTCGGTTCAGCCGTACAGGTCAATATTCCCGAGCCCGGTTTCTGGAACAGGACGCCACTGCCGTCCTGCCGGAAACTGTAGGTTCCCTGCAAATCCTTGCCAATGTATTGAGTACCAACGTCACTCGGCACCTGGTTCAAGGTGATCGAGCTATTGGCCCACGCCAGGTAAACGACACCTGGCTGGGTGGTGAAGAAAGTCGCGGAAACCAATGCGTTCAGCCCGTTACAGCGAAATGCCAGAGGGCCTTCGGTGAGTCGGTATGGGTCTTTGGTCCTGACGATTGCCGAACCTTGGCGCAGCTGGTGCGCGCGCTGGGCATAACTGCTGATCGTGCATGCCCGGGGGTCAGGCCTGGAGGCACATTGGTCACGGGCATCGACCCAGAACTGCTGGTCGATCAGTACTTTATCCGGGCGCGGAACTGAATGTTCATCCGTCAGCGCCAGGCGATAAAGACGCATCAATTCGACATCCATCTGCGCCAGTTGCGCGTCGCGACAGATCAGCTTCTCGACCGTAGCCGTTGCCTTGGTGCAATCGTAGCTGGTGGCAAAAGATGCGGCTTGGGTGCAGGGGACCGTCACCAGGCAAACGCTGGCAGCGGACACAGCGGCCAAGCAGGCCATGAGCGTTTTCATGTTGGCGTCACCCAGATCACCGGATTGCCTTGGGACCCATCGATCCGTTGAGTAGTCATTGGAACGCGGCTGTATCGCAGTGTAAGTCAGTGTTCAGAACTTGCCACGCCGACTGACGGCTGGGTGCGCGCAAAGGGCTGGCGCAGAGCAGCCACAAAAACTGCACTAAGCCACCTTGGGGGACATGTTCACGCGCAATCCGCCGACCTCTTTCGGCCGGCCTGACTATCCTTCAAAGGTCGGATACAGGTCCGCAGTAGCGCGGCGACCATTGGCTGGAGCGGGAGATGCCCGATGTTGTCCTTGTTCTCTGAAAGTCCCTTGATGGGCGGCCTGCTCCTGATCCTCATTGATATGGTGATGTGGCGTGTGGTCGGTTCCCACCGGTACAACTGGAAAGTACTTGCGCGGGTGGTGATTTTTACCTTGTACAGCGCGCTGTTGTTCCATCAAGGCTTGAGCCCATGGGAGCCGGGGCCTGCGGTCGATGACGCGACGCTGCAGTTCGCGACCACCGTGCTGCAGATCATGTGGTGGTTGTTCGGCGCACGCACCCTGACAGTCATCATCGGTGCGGTGATGATGTACCGGGTAGGGCACACCGGGCGCTTGCTCCAGGATCTTCTCGGCGCAGTGATTTTCCTGGTAGCGGTCATCGCCGCCCTGGCGTATGTGCTCAATCTGCCGGTCAAGGGCGTTCTGGCAACGTCCGGCGCCTTGGCGATCATTGTCGGTCTGGCCCTGCAAAGCACCCTCAGCGATGTGTTCTCCGGGATCGTCCTGAACACCACCAAGCCTTATCAAATCGATGACTGGATCGCCATCGACGGCACCGAAGGCCGGGTCACCGATATCGACTGGCGTGCCACGTTCCTGCAAACCTCTCAGGGCAACATGATCGTGATCCCCAACTCGATGGCGGCCAAGGCCAAGATCACCAATTTCAGTCGGCCCAGCGATATGTTCGGGGTCTCGATCAGCTTGCTGATCAGTCCTCTTGTGCGCCCGAACCGGGTGTTCGATGCCCTTGAACGGGCGGCGCAAGGCTGCCGCATCCTGTTGACCAAACCGGCACCGAAAGTGACGATCAAGAGTACCGGTAGCAATGGCGTGGAATACGAAGTCAGCGGCTTCGTGGTGTCGATGGATCAGAAGCGCAATGTGCGCAACCAGCTCTACGATCTGGCGTATCGGCATTTGCAGGCGGCCGGTATCAACTGGCTGTCGACTGTCGAAACCAGTTTGCCCCCGGTGCAATCAAAAGCCCGGGGCTTGCTGGACAACGCGAGCATTTTCGCGACAACGTTGAGTGAGGAAGAAAAAGACGACGTCAGCCAGGCCATGACCCGGCAGATTTTTCAGCCGGGAGAAGTGATTTTGCCGGCCAACCAGGTCAGCGATCACTTGTATATCATCGAATCGGGCGTAGTGACGGTGGCCTTGAGCCGCGCCGGAGTGAAGTTCGAAGCCGGGCGCATGGGCCCCGGCGAAGTGATTGGCGAAGGCGGGATCGTCTCGGGTACGGCGCTGCCAGCGGAATTTGCCGCACTGACGTTCTGCAACCTGTACCGGATCGACAAGGAATTCTTCAGGCCGTGCGTTGAGGCCCGCCATGACATCGGTGAAGCGATGAAAGCGTTGCTGGATTTCCGCTTGCAGATCGCCCACACCATGACCCAGGAAGAGCCGAAGGCCATCGAGAAAAAAGGCTTTTTGCAATGGTTGCGTAGACGGGGGTGATGGGCAGGATGGCTTACTCATCGGCCTGGCCTGCGAGTGTTTTTCCCGCTATGTAGGCGAAGGTCATGCCAGGCCCGAGGGTGATACCACCGCTGGGGTAATAACCGTTCATGATGCTGTTCATGTCATTGCCCACGGCAAACAATCCCGCAATCGGCGTTTGATCGTTGCCCAGCACTCGAGCGCAGGCATCAGTCTTGAGTCCGGCGAAAGTGCCGAGGCTGCCGGCAACCAGCTTCACAGCATAGAACGGGCCGTGACGCAGGCTGCCCAGGGATGGATTGGGACCATGCAGCATTTCACCCTGGTTTTTGTTGTACAGCGATTCGCCGCGCCGAAACGCCGGATCGCAGCCTTTCTCGGCAAATCGATTGAATGCACTGACCGTGGCATGCAGTTGCTGCGCATCAATCCCGCATTGGCTGGCAAGTCCCGCTAAAGTCGAATCCTTGAACAGATAGCCCATGCGAACATAGGACTGCGTCGGGAATGGAAAGGGTTTGGACCAGCCCAGGCCATAGCGCCGCTGCGCACGATGATCGCAAATCAGCCAGGATACCGGTGGTTCCTCCGGTCCGCAGGCATCGAACAGTGCTGACATGAAGTCATGGTAAGAGTCAGCCTCGTTGACGAAGCGCCGCCCATCCGGACGCACTGCGAGAAATCCCGGTTTAGCCCGTTCCATCAAGTGCGGGAAGCCACTGAAACCACCGTCCTCCCGTGGCACCCGAGAGACTGGAGCCCACGCTGCGGCATGCGCCAGGTCGGACGCCATGCCAGCCCCGACACTTTCACCCAGCCGCAGGCCGTCGCCGGTATTGCCCTTGGGGGCAGCGCTCAAGTGTTCGGTGCCGACAGGTGCGTGGGCGAAGTGGTGGGCGATTCGCTGCCGGTCGTGGGGAAAACCGCCACAGGCCAGCACCACACCACGTCGTGCCCGGATGTCGCTCAGGCGTCCGCTGTGCTCGAAGCGTGCACCGACCACACGCTGATCCTCTAACAGCAGATTCTGTACCGGCGATTCGGTCAACAAGCGCACGTTACGGTCCACTGCGCTTTTGAGCAGCCTGGCTACCAGTGCATTGCCGTTCACCAGGTGCATGCTGCGGCCGTGGCATATCACGTCACGGACGTGGCGCAGCAGGCGTTTGCCGCTATACAGCAGTGATCGTGCAGATCGGCTCGCATTGAGGAAATGATTGAGATCGGCACCACCGGCAATGCCCATTCCGGCGAGACTGATGATGTCGAGCGGCCGCCGTAATTTATTGATCCAGGGTCCCAGGCGACGGCCATCGAATGGCAGGGCACAGATCGAACGGCCGCCGCTGGCGAAGCCTTCGCTGGCATGAAAGTCAGGCATCTTGCTGCCGGAGAAAAACCGGACGTCGGTATGGCTGTGAAAGAACTCGACCATCTTCGGGCCTACTTCGAGGAACTTCTCCACTCGCGGGTCGAGTACGTCGCTGTGCAGTTCATTGCGCAGGTAGATCCGCGCCTGTTCGAGGTCCTCCATAAACCCTTCGGCGACGGCCAACGGGTTGCGGGGAATCCACAGCCAACCGCCCGACCAGGCGCTGGTGCCGCCGAGCACAGGCTCTTTTTCGACGACGATGACTTCGAGGCCCAGCTCGGCACAGGTGACCGCAGTCGCCAGGCCGGACGCACCGGATCCGATGACCAGGACATCACAGATAAGGTCGTCGACAGCTATCGACGGCAAGGCGCGCATGGCGATCTCCTTTGTTGTCTTTATCGGCGAGGCTAGCCGCTCTCAGGTGAAAGCGGCTCAACCGGCGATGGTTATGTCAACGGTGAAAAGTCAGTCGGACGCAGCAGGCGCGATTCCAGGGTCACCACGGCGTCGAGTTCCTTGTTCTGCCGGGCAAAATCCTGCCAACGAGGATCGGCCGCCATGGCATTGCGCCGGGCCATTCGATCGTCGAGGCTGGAGTAGGCCCAGATGTGCACGACCTGGTTGACCTCGCCAATTTCGGTGGTGAAGAAGCCGACCAGATTGCCCAGGTGCTCCTGCTGTACGGTCAGCGCCGCGTTTTTGTACAGGGCCAGCCAGTCGCCGAGGCGGGTCGGTTTAATCGTGTAGGTGCGCAGTTCGTAGTACATGCTGTTCTCCAGTGCGAGGGTCTTCGGTTGCATTGCGGTCAAGACGGGCGGCGATGTCAGTGGCTGCGAGATAACCAAAAGTGATGCCAGGGCCGAGGGTGATGCCGGGACCCGGGTAGGTGCCGTCCATGATCGAATTCATTTCATTGCCCGCCGCATAGAGGCCGGGGATCGGCGCGCCACTGCGGTCGAGTACGTTGGCCTGGCCGTTGGTGACCAGTCCGCGGGCGGAGCCAAGGTCACCGGTAAACAGTCGAACGGCATAAAACGGCGGCTTGCGCAGCGGTTTCAGGCACGGATTGGGACCGTGCAGCGGGTCGCCCATGTAGCGGTTGTAGGCGCTGCTGCCTTTGCCGAATTGACGGTCGACGCCTTGGGCGGCATCGGCGTTGAACTGTGCGATAGTCTGCTCCAGCGCATTGGCATCGATGTCTGTCAGCAGCGCCAATTCGGCGATGCTGTCTGCGCGCAATAGATAACCGGCGTCGATCAAGGCACTGTTATCGACCGGTCGCGGACGGGCCAGGCCCATGCCGTAGCGGTTTAGAGCTTGGTTGTCGCAGACCAGCCAGCAGGGCGCGTTGGCACCGCCGTTGGCGAACATGCCTTCGACAAAGCAGTGATAGGAGTCCGACTCATTGACGAAGCGTCGTCCGGCGCGGTTGACCGCAATCACTCCGGGCTTGGCGCGATCGGTCACCAGGTGCGCAAAGCGCTCGACGCTGCCATCGACTCTGCGCAGCACCGAAACCGGTGCCCAAAAGAAGTTCGACGAAAGGTTGGAACCGATAACTGCATCGGCCGTAGCGGCCAATCGCAGTCCGTCTCCGATGTTGGTGGGCGGTGACATGCTCCAGTGTTCAGAGTCCGAAACGGGCCGTTGTTCGGCGGCCTGAGCACCGGCGGCGAACCCGCCCGTGGCTAATATCACGCCGCCTTTGGCCAACACCTTGCGGGTTTGTCCACGCCAAGATATTTGCACGCCTTTTACTGTTCCCTGTTCCATCAACAGAGATTCGGGCGATGCTTGGAGCCACAAGTCGACGCCATTGTTGAACGCCGTAGTGGCAAGGCGCGCGATCAAGGCATTGCCTACCGTCAAACGCGTGCCGCGGGGGTGATTGAGGCGGTCGATGGCATAGCGTCCCATCAGTTTCAGGCAGTGCCAGAGGGATTTTGGCGAGCGCTTGAAGCTGAGAAAATGTTGGATATCGACCCGATTGACCATCATGCCGCCGAACAGCAACATGCCATCTGGCGGGCGCTTCAGGTCCTTGAAGTGCTCACCAAGCTTGCGTGCGTCGTACTCATCGATCTCCAATGCACGGCCGGTCTGCGTGCCACCGGGCAAGTCCGGGTAATAATCGGGCGACAGTGGCCGCAGGCTGTATCGGAGTTCGCTGTGGGCCTCCAGGTAACGCAGGGCTTCGCGGCCATTGTCGATGAAGGCATCGACCAGCGTCGGGTTGTAGCCGGCACCGATCACTTGCTTGAGATAGCGGCGCATTTGTTCGGCGCTCAGGTGATGCCCAGCGGCTCGCGCCTGATCGGTGTCGTGCAGCCAGACCGCACCGCCGGAAATCGCCGAGGTACCGCCGAAGGCGTCGGCCTTTTCCACCAGCAAAACCTTCAGGCCGCGGCAACTGGCGGTCACCGCTGCGGCAAAACCGGCGGCACCACTACCGAGGATGACCACGTCGTAGTGCAAGTCGGCACCGGTAGGCGGTTGGGTAGTCGTGTTGTTCATTGTCTTTCACCTCTCGAGGACATGGACGCAAAGTCAGATCTGCAGCGGCGTCACGCCCATGAAGTGGCCGAGATTGCCCAGTTGTGCCACGGCCATTTCCGGCCCGGTCTGGATGCGGCAACCCCGATTCAGAGCGAAGGCGAGAAACGGTGTTACGACCGGCGACGTCACGACATCGGCGACCAGCGTCGAGCTTTTGAGCGATTGCATCAGGGTCGGCGCCAGCGGCATCGGGCCTTCATCGCTGGTGGCAGCCATGCCGACGGGCGAGGCATTGACCAGCAGATCGAAGTGCTCGAGCGAGGCGGGATCAGTGCTGATTACGGTATCCGCAAAGGCACCGCGCAACAGTTCGCTGAGCACCTGCACCCGCTCCGCGCTCAAATCAGTGATTACCAAATGGCTGACACCGGCCTGACACAGCGCATAGGCAATCGCGCTGCCGACACCTCCGGTACCGATGACCAGCGCCTGTTTGCCTTGCGGGTTGAAACCCTGCTGGCGTGCAGCACTGAGGAAGCCTTCGCCGTCGACGATATCGCCCACCAGTCGACCATCGTTCTCGCGTCGAATGACGTTGACCGAGCCCAGCACTGCCGAACGTTCACTGACGCTGTCGAGACGGCCAGCGAGTAGTTGTTTGTAGGGAACAGTGACCACACAACCGCGCAGGTTTTGCCAGCCGCGCAGGGTCTCGATGAAGTTTTGCAGGGCGCTCGGGGCAAGATCGATCGCCAGCATGGCAATGTTTTGCTGGCGGTCGGCAAACCAGCGGTTGAAGTTTTCCGGCGATTTCACCTGGGCAACAGGTGAGCCGACGATGGCGACCAGTTCAGTCGAACCCTGAATCATGTGATGCTCCCGCTTATTGGCTGTGTTGTGAGCCAGATACTGCGGGGGGAGTGGGCGCTGAACAATCGAAGGCAAGGGCGAATACGTTGATAAACGCAGCGTGACTGCGATAATCGCACTCTTCGCTCAATAAAGAGTTCAGCCGATGAAGCAGCCCACCATCCATCAACGGGATCTGATCGTTGGCCTGCAAAAAGGCCTGGCGTTACTTCAGCTGTTTTCCCAGGAACACCCGCGTCTTAGCGTGCCCGATGCGGCACGAATGACCGGCATGACCCAGAGCGCTGCCCGGCGCTTTCTGCTGACGCTGGTGCACGATGATTTCGCGCAGACCGATGGCCGTGAGTACTGGCTGACGGCCAAGACCCTGCGTATCGGCCAGGCGTATGTCGACTCGGCAGTGCTGCCGCGCATGCTGCGACCGATCGTCGAACAGGTGGCACGAACCACTCAAGAGCATGTTTCGGTTGGCGTTCGCGATGGTGACGACATCGTGCATATCGTGCGTAGTCGCTACAGCCACATAACGTCGATGTCGATCCGCCCGGGATCTCGGGTACCGATGTATTGCACGGGCAGTGGTCGCCTGTGGCTGGCGAGCCTTTCGGCGCAGGAACTCGACGCCTATTTCGACCGTAACCCTCCACAAGCCATTACGCCTTACACATTCACCGATGAAACGCGGATTCGCAGTGAAATCGTCTTGGCGGCGCAGCGGGGCTATGTGCTGGTGGATCAGGAATACGAAGTGGGCATGCGAGTGTTGAGTGTGCCGCTGATTGATCGGGCAGGGCAGTTGCAGGCGACCTTGACGCTGACCACTCATGCATCGCGCATGAGCATCGAACAAATGCGCGAACGCTATCTGTCGGCGTTGTATGAAGGGCAGGCGTTGCTTAGGCCGATCATGACGCTGTGACACCTGAGTGTTGATGGCCGAAAGCTGTCCATCACAAGCGACAGTCTCGGCCCGCAACGTGTTACTTGAGTCGCATCACAACAACGAAATCGGATAGCTGACAAAGATCCGGTTTTCGTCGAATTCGTTGGTGCTGAAGTCTCTGCGAATGCTGGAGTTACGCCACTTGACGCTGAGGTTTTTCAAGGCACCCGACTGGATCACATACGCCAGCTCGGATTCGCGGCCCCACTCTTTGCCATCCGTGATTGCCCCCGTGTGCACATTGTCGCCGCTCAAGTAGCGGTTCATCATCGTCAGCCCCGGGATACCGACGGCGACGAAATTGAAGTCGTGGCGTACCTGCCAGGAGCGCTCCTGTGCATTATCGAAACTGGAGTTGTAGCTGTCGTTGGCCAGCGTGCCGCCACTCGCACCATTGACCCGCATCCAGGCGGTATCGCCGGTTAGCTTTTGCAGGCCCACATAAAACGTGTTGCCACCCAATTTTGCGGAGAACAGGCCGAAAGCGGTCTTGTTGTCCATGTCGCCGGCCAGGCTGGCACCGTTTTCCTTGCCGGTGAAAAAGCCCATGTTGGCGCCCAGCGTCCAGTCGCCCACCGGTTGGCTGTGGCTGAGACTGAAGTACTGTTGTTGATAGATATCTTTGAGTTCGTCGTACCAGAGCCCAACTGTCGTGCGCTTGTCATTGAAGGTGTACTCACCTCCACCAAAGTTGAACCGGTCGGAAGTGAACGCGGCTTTGCCGTTCATGGACATGTCTTCCATGCTGGCATCGTTACGCGGGCTGTTTTGACGAATTTGGCCACCATACAACGTCAGCCCACCGATTTCCTGGGAGGTGATCTGCGCGCCACGAAAAGTCTGCGGTAACGAACGGCCATCGTCCGAGCGCAGGATCGGCAGGGTACTGACCCACTCGCCGACTTTCACCACCGTTTTTGAAACCTTGGCCTTGGCGGCAACCCCCAGGCGTCCGAAGTTGTCGGCGGGGCGCCCATCGTCGTGGATGGGCAGCAGTTGCGTACCGCCAGTGCCTTTTCCACCATCGAGTTTCTGTGAATACAGCCCCAGCACATCCACGCCGAACCCGATTGGACCCTGGGTGTAGCCGGAGCGGGCGTCGAGGATAAAGTTCTGCGTCCATTCCTCGGCTTTGTTCTGCGGTGCGGCGCTGTTCGGGTAGGCGGGATTGACGAAGTTGCGATTGATGTAGGCGTTGCGCAAATTCAGGGTCGCGGTAGCGCCTTCGATAAAACCGCTGTTTTCATCGGCATGAACAATACTTGCCGACCCAGCGCTAATTGCCAGGGTCAGGCCGATGAGGGCGTGGTGCGCAAACTCATTACGGCAAAACAAGGTGTGGCGCATGGTTGTGCTCTCGCAGTGAATTATTATTTTTTTCAAGTTTTAAACTGACGCCTGAATTTCGGGCGCAGGCGGCCCTGGCAACCCGTGCCAAGGGACCGCCGGAGAAGCGTTTAGCGATTAAGCGTTGGGCGCCTGGCGACGAAGCAGGTCGTCAATGGCCCTGAGTGCGAGGGGGTAACCGTCGGCGCCCATGCCGCAGATCACCGAATTGACCACGCCGGACATGATGGAGTGACGATGCAATTCGTCGCGAGCATGGATGTTCGACAGGTGCAGCTCGATCAGCGGAGCGTCGATCAACTTCAGGGCATCCAGTACGGGAATCGAGTGAAACGAAAGACCGGCCGGGTTGATGATCACGGCAGCGCCCTGTTCGAAGGCTTCTTGAATCCAGTCGACCATCACGCCTTCGTGATTGGTCTGGCGAAAGTCGCAGACCAGGTCAAGTTCCTCGGCCAGTCGTTCACTGCGTTGACGAATCTGATCGAGCGTGGTGTGACCGTAGATGTGCGGCTCACGACGACCCAGCAGGTTCAAGTTCGGGCCATTAAGGATGAAGACGGTGCGGTTCATGGTCGTCCTGTTGCGTTATTTGGAGAGAAGGGCTGAAGCACGAGAGTCGACGGCGTCGTCTTCAGCGAAGGCGTTGAGGTCGATGCCGCGGGTTTCCGGACCGATGACGATCATTGCCAGCGAGATCAGGTTGATCACGGCGCACAGCGTCACCAGAGGCCATGGCGAGTTGTTCGACTGGCTCATTAGCCACACGGCGATCATTGGCATCGGACCACCGATCACCAGGTTAGCGCCGGTGTAGGCCAGTGCCGAGCCCGAATAGCGGACCTGGGTCGGGAATGCTTCGGCGAATGCCACCGGTTGAATGCCGCTTTGAAACTGGGTGAAGCCCAGAAACAGCCCCATGATTGCCATGATGGCGGCGACGTTCAGGGTGTTGAGGATTGGAAAATAGACGAACAGGATCAGCAGGGTCATGCACGAACCGAACGCCAGAGCCTTTTTACGGCCCCATCGATCCGACAGATAGCCACCGGCCAGCGCACCGAAAATGGCACAAATGTTAGCCACCATCAGCGACATGAAACCGGTGGACTGGCTGAAGCCCAGATGTTTGGTCAGGTAGCTGAGGGAGAAAATCACGATCAGATAGAACAGCGCAGCGGGCGAGCAGAAGAACAGCATCAAACGCAGGATGGTTTTGTAGTGGCTGCCCACTGCGGATTTGAGCGGACTTTTTTCCTGCTTGACCGGGGTCTTTTTCAAAGCAACAAAGGCGGGGGTTTCATCGACTTTCAAACGAATGTAGATCGCGACCACCACCAGTACGAAGCTCATCAGGAAGGGGATTCGCCAGCCAAAGCTTTCGAACTGTTCGCTTGAAAGCGTCGCAGCCAGGCCCATCAACACACCGTTGGCCAATATCTGGCTCAACGGTGAGCACAAACCGAGCATGCCGGAGTAACGCCCGCGGCGGTCGGGGGACGCGTGCTCCAGCGCCATCAGTTGCGCACCGGTAGACTCACCGCCCAGCGCAAAGCCCTGAATAATCCGCAGCAGCACCAGCATGATCGGCGCCCAGATTCCCACCTGGCCATAGGTGGGTAACAACCCCATCAGTACCGAAGCCAGACCCATTAAGGTCACGGTGGCCAGCATCAGGTTGCGACGGCCCAGTTTGTCGCCCAGGTAACCACAGGTAATGGCACCCAAAGGTCGAGCGGCCAGGCCGACGCCGAATGTTGCCAGCGAGGCGAGTAGGCCGGCCGTTGGCTCCATGGCCGGGAAAAACAGTTTTGGCAGGATGGTCGCCGACACGGCGCCATACAGGGTGAAGTCAAACCATTCCAGGGCGGTGCCAATGGTCGCGGCGGTCACCGCTTTGCGAGGCATGCGCGAATCATGAGTCTCGTGACTGGTTGTGCTCATTGAGGTGCTCGTCATTGTTTTTATGGTTACGGGGTACCCATACGATTCCGTTCGAGCTCAGGCGCGAGCAGGAAACGTCGAAGTGGGTAGACATTAGCGCATCCCCCCTACAGAATAATTATCGAAATCACGACAAATAGATAAGCCGGCCTTATGGGTGAGATTCATGGAATTGCGTCATCTGAAAGCTTTTGTCGTCGCGGCCGACTTGCAGCACTTCAGCCGGGCGGCTGAACAACTGGGCATTGCGCAACCGGCGTTGAGCCAATTAATGCGCACGCTTGAGTCGGAGCTGGGCCTCGCACTGTTTCGTCGGGAAAACCGCGGCGTTGCGTTGACCGCCGCTGGCGAGGCTTTCTTGCCGCATGCGCGTCAGTCCATCGAGTCCAGTGAACTGGCGACTGCCGCTGCGCGCCGTGCCCGGCGCGGTGAAGTCGGCGAGATCAACATCGGTTACCACTCGGCGCTGTTCGAGGCCAACTTGCCGAGACTGCTGCGGCATTACTTCAGCACGTTCCCTGAAGTCAAAGTATCGCTGGTGGATGCGGGGATTCGCGCGCAGTTCGATATGTTGCTGGACCATAAGCTCGACCTGGCCTTTGCCAGGGTGTTCAAGGATCACTTGCCGGATCGCCTGCGCACCCATCATTTCAGCCTGTCCAGGCTCGTCCTTCTGATTCCGGATAACCATGAACTTTCGCAAAGTTTCAGCGGAGACCTGGCCACTCTGCGCCACGAGAAATTTGTGTTTTTGCAGGATAGCGCCGGCATTGGCCTGACCTCACACACCCTCCAGGCATGCCGGCAAAACCAACTGCACCCCGAAAACATCATGTATGTACCGTCACTGATGAGCATTCCCGGTTTGGTGGCTGCCGGCATCGGCCTGAGCATTGTGCCGGAAACGATGAGCCGGTTGACCATGCCGGGCATTCGGATCGTGCCGCTGTCTCAACCGGAAATGGTCAGTGAGCTGTCACTCATTTCACGTATTGATGAGCGTTCCAGTGCGGTGCTGCACTTTATTGAAGAAGCCCATGGGTGGGGATGAACGCCGTGCGTTCGAGCCAAAGCATGTTCGGTATCCTGGCTTCATTCCGGTCACGAACCTGACGGCCGCTCGCCAATGATCAAGCCGCGAATGGCGTTGATCGCTCGTTCGCGGGCGCTTTGCAGCGCTTGTGGAGACAGCAGCGGCGGCTGCAGAGGGCCTTGTGACAAGGGCATCACGCCGAGTGCGAGGTGCGCCTGTTCGAATTGGCGTTCCCGCCTGATCAAGCCGCCCGACACGAGTTTGAAATAGAACCTGCTGAATCCCTCCTGCTGCTTGGGCGTGCCACGCACCCCCGTTGTCCGGTCAATCACTCCCAGGCGCTGTTCCAGTGCGTGGCGAAGTCGGGCTTTGCGGTTGCGTTGGATCGGCAACGGAAAAACCGCGACCGGGCGTCCGGTCATGCAGGCTTCCGTCAGCATTGAAAGGCTGTCGCCGGTGACGATAAAACCATCGGCCAGGGCCAGAAACGCAGGATAAGGATTGTCTTGGGTCTCACCGAATCGATACGACCAGCATGGAACGTCAATGACCGACAGCAAGGTATCGGTGGTCGTTGCGGATGAGCGCGGGCTGGTCGATAACAAAATCGAGCCACCCATGGCTTTGACCGCTGCATTGGCTTCAACACCGAGTCGTTGCACTGCCTGCGTGTCCATGCAGTAGGGAGAGGCGCTGGCTCCCACGAGTACGGCGATCCAGGGGCGCGGCAGTGAAGCGAAACGCTGTCGCCATTGCTCCAGTTGCGCCTGATCGAGAGCACGCGGGTTCATGTATGGCGCAGGGAGGTCGACAACGTTATCCGCCAGGGCCAACCCATATTGCGGGGTGGACAGGACCAGGTCGAATCGCCACAACGGAACCTGGGCACGTCCCACATGCACCAGTTGTGTCGTGCCTTTGGAGCGATGTTTGATCCATTGGGCAATCTGGGCGCTGCGTCGCCCCGAACTGAAGACCAGGTCTGGCCAAGGTGCGTTCAGGCCAGGAATTGGCCGTCTGGGCAGCTTGCTTCCCAGCAGGGCGTCGAGCAGATAAGAACGCGGTGGAATGGTGATCCGTTTGCATTCGTAAGGCCAGCCCAAGGCGTCCGCCATGGCCATCAGCTGCGCATTGTCACCGGCATGATTGCTCAGCAGCACCCATACCTTAGGACTTTCGGCGGTATTGAGCCGCAGCGCATAGTCAGCGACGAAGCGCTGCGTGTGCCCCTTTTCATCGACGCAATCGAGCTGCCAGCACCGATCGGGATAACGCCGCGCGATGCGTCGCAGAAGCCGGCGCCAACCGCTGACAGAACTGATCATCGAGCCATCGCCACTGAGCCTGGCCTTGACGTACAGCATTCGCGTGGCCAGTGCGAACAGGCGATCCACGACCCAAGGCAGGTCTTCCGGTGCCAGCTTTTCAAGATCATGCGCAGCGATGAAATCCTGAGCAGGTAAATCGACCTGGCGCAGCTGTTCCACATCGAGTTGCCGAACAGCAGGGCCGAATGCCGGCGTTTGTTGCCACGGCCCGATCAGCCCGAACTTCGCACACTGCAGGTTACGGCTGCGCAGCATGACATCCTCTGGCATCAGCGCCGGTTGTGCAGTGGCTTCGCGCTTGAGCTGGAAGAATCGCGGACTGGGTTCGGCTGCCGTGTAGAGCTCATACCCGGTTGCGTCTGCCGCTTCTTCAAGGCTGAGGAAAATTTCGGCATAGGGATGGATTTGATAGCTGTATTGGGCAGGCAGCGGTCGCCAGGGTTGTAGATGCAGCGTCGTGTAATGCAACAACCGGGATTCGCCGTGTTTGTATTCCAGGTCCCGGGCGTGCCAGATGGCATCCAGTATTCCGAAGTTCCCCGGAATGTCTGACGCAGCTGCATGCAGCTTTTTCTTACTGATCGTGGTGGCTGCTTTCATATTCCAGCAACGCTGCATCCGCTCGCAATCGATGAGCATGACTGCCGTTTCTCTGGGCGCGAGCGCCAGATAGCCGTGTTCACCCATCGGTTGGTCGAACAGCTCGGCCGGGTCGGCGGTGTAGAGCTGATCGACGTCGTTGTACAACGCGCGGCCGTGGCGCCCGGCCAGGTCCGGAATAGCGAAGCGATAATTGGTGAAACCGGTACGCCAGCCGGTCTGATCGAAACCGGGCAGGCCAGTCATGCGGTAAATTTCGTAGCGCCGATCCGGGTTTCGCACTTGCGCCAGCGCAAAGACAAAAATGCGTTCGGCACGGTACTGCGCAGGCTCGGTCCCAAGGAATATACGCACGGCGGGGGCTTGCGGTGCGCCGGCCCTGGCCGCCAGGACTATCGGCTCGATGCGGGGAATCGCCACGGGTTGCCCACTGTTCGTTTCGACGATGGGGTCGAGGGTGTCAATGCTTGAGGATGGCTGTACTGAACCCTCCAAGCGCATGGGCGTTTCCTCCGAAAATTGGTTTTCAGAAGCATAGAGCGAAAATCCGAGGCGTCGAGAATAAAACTTCGTCGCGATACTGATTGAATTGAGCCGATGGGCGGGCGTCCTCAGTCCAATCATTGATCTAGTCTACCAAGCACGCCCTCACTGATCGAAGGGTGCTAGTGGTTCAGATCCTGGACTTGGGGAGCCTGGAAATATGGGGTTATTCGAACAACGCACCCGTACAACCGCAATTATTTTGAGTGCCGGACAAGGACGACGGCTACTTCCATATACAGCGAATTCTCCCAAATGCCTGATCGAAGTCGGCGGGCTGCGGGTCATTGAATGGCAGATTGATGCGTTGTTGGCTGCCGGAATAAGCCGGATCACCGCCGTGATTGGCTACGGGGCAGGCCAGGTTGAACAGGTTCTGAACGAGCGCTATGGGCCGGGCGTCATCTCGACGATCTACAATCCGTTCTTCGAGGTCGCCGACAATCTGGCCAGTTGCTGGATGGCTCGCCATGTCATGCATGATGATTTCATCTTGCTCAATGGCGATACGTTGTTCGAACAGCCGGTGCTGGAGAGGCTGCTGGAGGCGCCTGTCAGACCGATTACACTCGCGATCGACAAGAAGTCGGCTTATGACAGCGACGATATGAAGATCCAGCTCGCCGGTGAACGGATCAGTGCTGTCAGCAAGCAGATTGCGCTCGATAAGGTCGACGGGGAATCCATCGGCATGATGCATTTCCAGGCGGGCGGAGGACCGTTGTTTCGCAATGCGCTGGAAGAAAGTATGCGCCGTCCCGAAGCCCTGCAAATGTGGTACTTGAGCATTATCAATTACCTCGCAGCGACGACAGGGCAGGTGTTCGCGCAATCCATCGAAGGACTGGACTGGAATGAGCTGGACTTTCCCGCCGACCTCCAGGCTGCGCAGGCAATGGTCGAGTTTTGGGCGGGCCGCAAATATGGCACGGCCTTCTCCCTCGCTGAGGAAGCGAAGGAGAGTTCCTGACGGTGACGCAACCCCGTTAATTTGCGCTCGCAACCCCGGGCAACAGACAGTCGCAGCGAATTTCTTCGCAGCGCTCGAATGCGCTTTGCAAGGAAGAGTATTCCCAGCGCTCAACGTTAACTTGCCTTGTCAGTTTATCCAGATGGATTCGATTGAATGAGTTGGGGGCATTGCCACGCAGGCGTGACGAGAGCGTGGTGCCGGCCTGCACCCCCCAGATTTCCTTGGACAGCCCGGCATATTGCGTGCTGAGTGCCAGCACATAGGGCAGATGGATATGCCCTCCCATCACCACATCGAGCCCCGACGAAGCCCAACGCTCCAGTGCAGCCCGAGCACCGATCTGCAAATTGCGCCGGTCGGACGCGACGATAGCGCCGAACGGTTGATGAGCGACAACGATGCGCAACTTTTGCCGATCGCACCTCTGCAGTCGCTCAGCCACTTCCTCGACTTGTCGGGCAGTGACCTTGCCTGCCTTGCGCCGTGAAGGATGCGTTGTGTTCAAGCCGATGATCAATGCATCGTCATTTTCGAAAATGGGTGCCAGATTGCTGTCGATGTACCGGTGATAATTCCCATAGGGTGAAAACACGCGCGCGAGCAGGTTGTACAGGGGGATATCGTGATTGCCGGGAATCGTCAGCACCTGAGGTATTCCGTAATCCTTGATGCGCTGGATGAATGCCTGCGCCGAGGCGAACTGAGCGCGTCTGGCGCGTTGCGTAATGTCCCCTGAAAACAGCACCAGATCGGCGCCATGCGCCTTGACGTGCGATTCAAAGGCTTGCATGACGGGGGGCAGTTCCGTGCCGAAATGCGTGTCGGAGATATGCAGAAGACTGGTCATCGTTGTTGGAAATCCTCTGTGCCGGGGCGTGCTGGGTGCTTACTGAGGGACCCGTGGTCGTCGCTATGGTTCAAGACCACGCTCCCAGGCACGGTGGTTGCGGCGCGCGTCCTGAATGAACGGCGACCAGCGAATCAGCCGGAGCACAATCCTGTTGAGCAACGTACCCCGCGCATTGAGCGGTCGTTCGACGTCGAGAAACAGAACCACGCGAGTCCCGGTCGTATCGTTCCAGACTTGATGCCGGTAGGTGTCATCGAATATCAGGCATTTGCCACTTTCCCAATGGCGGATCTGATCGCCGACCTGGATTCGGCAGCTCTCCCGGGGCTCAGGCACCACCAGCCCCAGGTGCACGCGCAGCAGCCCGTTGTAAGGGCCTCGGTGCAGGGGAATATGTTTGCCCGGGGCCAGGATCGAAAAGAACGCGGTAAACATGCCCGGTATGGCTTCGACGATTCTCGTGGTGTCAGGGCAGCGGGCGCAGTTCTTGTCCATCTTGTAGCCATAGCCGTAGAGGAAATAAGTTTTCCACTTGTCGTCCTGGGTAATGTTGCGTTGATCTTTAGAAATGTCTTGAAAATTGGGCAACCGGTCGCGGTCATCCAGGACGACTTCGAGCTCCTTGAGAATGCTTGGCCAGTTCGCTTCCAGCTCCGTCACCCAGGCAAACTGTCGGGGCTCGAAGAAAGGGCTGTCGCCCACCGTGGAGTTTCGCAGGATGGTCTTTTCCAGGCGCTTGATGATCCACAAACCGAGCGCCACGCTGGGGCGATGTTTGCGCTTGGTGGGTGGGGTGCTGACGCGTACGTTGTCTCTATCCATGGTCGCCCTCTGTTGTTCGAGTCGGCAAGGCGCATTTCTTAGCGTAGCCGGCGGCTTTTGAGCAGGCGCCAGAGCAGGGACCAGCCAAAGACCAGAGGAAAACGACGCAACCGATGAGTCACGACGATGGGCTCACCCAAGTGACGCTCCAGCTTCCAGACAAGGTAGTCGACACCGTTTTCGAAGGTAAAAAACGATTTGACCAAGCGTGCCACGTTCAAGGTTCGTCCCTGAATCCGCCGCAACTTCCACAGTCGCTCATGACGGCGGCGTGCTGCCGGCGGACAGAGGTTGCGATAGCGATCCGTTGCGTGCGCACAGACGGCCATTTGCTTCACCGCAGGCGCTGCGGCTTGAGTGATGCGCGAGTAATAATTCATGTCATGCCTGACCAGCTGCCTGGGCCGATCGGCTGATTCCGGGCGCAACTCGGTCCGGTAGGTCAGCGAAAGGGATTGTTCCCAAAGCGTAAAACTGTCGAATTGATCCGGTAAATGAGCGATGCAGCGCCCCAGCAGCGTCATCACCGCTTGAGCCAGCGCAAAGTGGATACGCCTTTGCGTATCCCCGTCCTTGAAATACACCAGTCGACACGGTTGGGCGAAACGGCCCCAGAGGTAGCTTTGGAACCACGAACGAGTGCCTGTCTCGAAGTCCTGCAGCGAGAGAATGGCGCATTTTGCGTGGAGCATCCGGCCATCGGGCGTTGCAGCGCTGATGACGACTACCGTAGGCGGAAGCCATGCATTGGCCAGTTGTTGCAAGCGTTTGGGATGAGCGTGCGCGTAACTGTCAACCAGCGCATACAAATCGACCATGCCATCACTCAGATCGCCATTGCGCAGACAAGAACCGTAGACCAGCAACCCAACCAATGCACCGCCCAGGCGTGCATGCACGGCCTGGGCGATCCCGTCCAGATCAGCGGGCATCGGCTGCGTGCATTGCGCCCTGACCTGTTCGAGCAAGGCCACGGGCGGCGGTAGGCAATCAAAGGCTCGCATCGGCTCTCAGGGGTCCTAAAAGGTCATGAAGCGGATCGGGGCCGTGGCGGCCAGGGTGATCGTGCCTTGTGCTGGAAAAATTTCACCGTCGAGCACGTATTCGTCAGCGCCACCGAGATCCATCTGGGTGAAATTGTGGCTGAAGTAGCCATCTTGCTCCTTGATCAGCGAGACGGCCCGGCCCCAGAGCAAGAGCGGCAGGACCAGGGCCAGGCGCCGGGGCCGATGCGCGATGGCGGTCAGATGTATGGGCTGCGGTTCGGTGCCCCAATAGGGTCTGCTTCCGGCAAGAAGACGGTCCAGGGTGGTGGCAAACACCACCAGCCAGTCACGTTCCCAGACACCACGATGAGTGCCCAGGCGGGCGGGCAACGCGCAAAACAGGTCGTGTGGCAGGTTGTGCAGCGCAGAAAACAGCATTCGACCCAAGGCCAGTGTCGGCCCCAGCGCCCCGGGTACGCGCTTGGGCCGCAGCGTTCGATGGTAGTAACGCACGCCGTTCACGACTGCGCCGACGCCGAAGAACATTCCGAATTGCGCCGCATGTTGCAACCCGCTATCAACGCGAAGCGCAGCACGCGATACGACTTTTGCGGCGGTTGCATCGCCGGCGAGCCAGGCGGATAAGCCCGTCAAGGCCTTTTCGGCGCTCAGGCGCGCCCCCAGATCGATCGCGCTCATATTGGTGGTGCCACCCGGAATGACCAGTACGGTTGGCAGGCACGCAGTTTCTTGGCTCAGCAGAAAGGAGATCGCGGCTTGCAAGGTCCCATCGCCACCCACAACGACCAGCAGGTCACTCTCCCGGAGCTGAAAATCGCACACGGCATCGGCGATCTCATCGGCCGAGGTGGCTTCGAGCACAGAGGCGCCGGGGACGTCGCGGGCGAGCAGACGAAACCTGGGCAAGGCACGTCGCAGGGTGCCGCTGCAAGGGTTGAGCAAGATGCCGATTTTCTGCGGCCGCGGACAAGCGTCACGCATCATTGAGGCCCGAGCGCGGCGCAAACATCCGCACGATCAAGCGGTCGCGCTCGGCGGCCATGTCGATTCGGCTGAGCCAGGGCTGCGGCGGGTGGCCCCGGTGTTTCAAGACAATGGCGGACACTGTGCGAACCCCCAGCACCAGTGTCGAAACACAGGTCCAGACGGCCACCCAAATCAATCCCGTGTCATGGGCATCCACCGCCCACAAGCAGGTCAGTATCAGTAGATTGGGATTACGCCGCGCAGTGACAAGCCTGTTGAGCGAGTCGAACGGGCGCCACAGAAACATTGAAAAGGGCGCGGCGAACTTGAACGCACCTTCGCACAACCGACCTGCGACATAGCCCAGGAAAATGGCCCAGAGCACGGGGTTGAGCGGAATGTCCGAGTCCCAGGTCGCCGCATAGCCCATTCCCCAGGCGATATACCAGAGCGGCGGGTGAATCAGGTCCAGGCCATGGTCGAAAATATTGCCGAAACGGGTGGAGGTGACAGTGACACGTGCCAGTTTGCCGTCGACCGTATCGAGAAACGTCATCAGCCAGCCGGCCACCAGGCCCGCACCGAAATGCCCGTGCCAGAACAGCACACCCGCCAGAATAGCCAGCACATAGCTGGCTGCCGTGACCTGGTTGGGGCTGAGCCCAAGCCGCACGCACCAGACGGTGGCCCAGCGCGCCGGGACAGGCCAGATCGCTCGGGTTATGAAGTCGGTGACACCTTTGTAGGATCCGTTGAACAGCGACTTTTCAAGGTGCGCTTGATTGCTGTCGGTGATTTGCGCGACCCACGGAGGATCGAACTTGCGCAGTTGGGTCTGCATGGCGGTGGCCACGGTAGCGGGAACCACTTTACGCAATGCGGCGACGGCGTCGGTATCCAGGCTGGGCAGGTGCGCGAGTCGCTCCACGCTGGCATGGGCGGCGACGATGGCGCCGGTCTTGGGGTCTTGCAGGGCGACCTCAGGCGTTTTCAACAACCCCCGCAACACCCGATCATCGTAAAGGTAATCTTCGCGCAGCAGCACGACCTCGCCTTGTGCCGGCAATGGCTCGCCTGCATCGCAGAGGTGGGCGTCGGGAAACTTTGCGAGCATACGGCCCACTCGTTCTCTGGAGGTGAGGCCCCACAGACGCACCGGGCTGCTACAGATCAGGTATACGAGAGTCTTCATTGTTCAGCGCCCTGTTCATTGAAATAGCGTGGGCAGTCTCAGCGACTGCCCCGGTCCATGTAACCCACCATCCCGATCGCCACCGCGAGCAAGACCAGTGCCGGCCCCAAGGTAGTGATCAGTGTGTTCATCTTTAGCAGAAGACCAAGGTTTACGATGATCTGATTACTTACATAGACCATTAACCCGACCAGCGCACCCAACGCCAGCCGCGCCCCCAGGTTGGGTGAGCGCGGTTGTGCGAAGGCAAACGGGATGGCGAACAGGATCATCGCCAGGGTCAGGATCGGCCGCCCGAGTTTTTGCCACATCGCCATTTCATATTGCGCCGAGGGCTGGCCCGAGCCTTTGAGGTAGGCGATGTAACGATAGAGTTGGCGCACGGACAGGCTTTCAGTCGGCAGGGTAATGTCGCCCAGTCGCGCTCCGCCAAAAATCGAATGCCAAACCATATGATCGAGTTGCTGTGTCGTTTCGGTGCCCTGATTCCACTGTTTGACCTGGACGTTGTTCAAACGCCATTGGCCTGCGTCCTGTATGTCCGCCGACTCTGCAAATAGGTAGGACACCAGTGAGTGGTCGTTGTCGAACCGGAAGATTTCG
Organism: Pseudomonas sp. Sample_16; assembly: GCF_004307665.1. Taxonomy (NCBI): domain Bacteria; kingdom Pseudomonadati; phylum Pseudomonadota; class Gammaproteobacteria; order Pseudomonadales; family Pseudomonadaceae; genus Pseudomonas; species Pseudomonas sp. Sample_16. The sequence goes on along the minus strand of NZ_RCOB01000097.1, from coordinate 161,698 downwards.
ATATTGACCGGCAGCCGTTTGTGCTGAAGATTGCCCACCCGCACGATTTGGTCGTCCTGGCGAGCCCAGACGCTTCCCTGGTCGTTGCTGGCCTGAGCACCGGCGGACATGGCTTCGTTGCGCAACTCCAGGCCATTTTGCTGCAGGGGAGAGGCCACCCATTCATCCAGCGCCGCCCATGCCAACGCCAGCGCGAGCCCGGCCAGCGTCGCCGTGAACCCGATGCGGGCAATCGACAGGCCAGTGGCGCGCATGACCGTCAGTTCCCGGGTGGCGGCCAACTGCCCGAGCGCGGCAATGCCGCCGAGCAGGGCGATGAACGGGCCCAGCTCGACGATACGACGGGGCAGGGTCATGAAGACGACTTCGATCGCCTGGCTCAATCGGTAGCCGTCAGCAGTCACATCATCGAGTTCGCCCACCAGGTCGAGGGTGGTGAACAACGGCAGCAACAGCGCTGCGGCAGCGGCGAAACCGAAGAACACATGACGGGTGATGTAGCGATCGAGGATTTTCATCGTAGGCCGAACCGAAAGAGTGCCAGATCCCGCGCCAGGAAAATCAGCAGCGCCAGACTCATCAACAGCGGCACGATCCACAACCCCGGGTACAGGGGCAAGGTGCTGTTGCCCACCATTGTCTTGCAGATGTCCGCTGCGTAATAAATCAGGGCGAACGCGGCTGTTACGGGCAGCAGGGTGGCGAATCGTCCCTGTCTGGGCCGGGTGCGGCTCAACGGAATGGCGAGTAATGCAAGGATGGTCGCGCTCACGCCCCGCGTCTGGCGCCACTGCAGTTCGGCCTTGTCCAACGGTGCGCTGGAAGCCTCCAGCACCTGGTTGGGAGCCGCCTTGCGCTTACCTTCGGCAGCCCTTTCGATGGGCAGCAAGTGCAGCCGCATGTGCTCGAATTTTTCTGAAATATCCTTTGAGGTGCTGTGCTTGAGCAAGTAGGAATGGCCTTGCGTCAGTTCCACGACCGGATCGTCTGGATCGGGATCCAGAATGCGCGCTTGTGCGGAACGAAACACACGGGTTTTCGAGTCGCCCGGGTCATAGATCAGTACATCGTGGAGCCGGCCATCGGTGCGATCGATCCGCTCTGCCAGAATCATCCTGCCGTTTTCGTTATTCAGATTGAAGCGTTGCGCTTGCAGATGATTGACGTCCAGATCTGTTCGCGACTGCTGTTCCAGTACATAGGCCTGCGTATAGGCCCAGGGGCGCCCGTAAAGCGAGAGCATGGCCACCGCCAGCGAGATCGGTATTGCCAATAACAGGACAGCCCGATAGATCCGCAGCGGGTTTGCCCCCGAGGCCGATATCGCAATGATTTCGGAATCGTGGCACAGGCGCCCGACCGCCAGGGTCACCGAGGCATACAACGCCACCGGCACCAGCATTTCCAGCGCAATCAGTACCTTGTAGAACACCATTTGCAGCACGGCCTGCAAAGCGAGGGTTCCCTGTACCGCGTCAGACAGGTAGCGCTCTGCGGAGTAACTGGCAAAGATGAACACCAGGATGCTGACCATCACCAACACCGGTCGACGGATCTCGGCGATCACATAGCGTTCGATCAGAAACATAATCCGGACCCTGCCAACGCTCGCGAAACCGCGGAGCGTTGCCATCCAGATCCATCAGGAACCGCTCGGTATCGACTGATTTTTCTGCGCATGAAACCGCTCCACCATTTGATAATCCAGCGGCGAATCGACATCGATAGCGGCCTCCGCAAAGGGCATGATCACCGCGCCGATACTCACCCCCAACTTGCTGGAAAGCTGTTGTAGCGCTTGTTCCAGGGTCAACCGGCCCATCAGGTAGCGCAAAACGCCTGTAAAGCCCAGCGCACCGGCAATGACGCGTCGAGGGTTTTTGCGGTCCTGTTCGACCCGTTGCCAGTAGCTGGCGAGCCGGCGGGCGTCCTCGGTCATGAACGCAAACAAATTGCTGCCGCAATACGGGCCGCCGCGCAGCCGGATGCCGGTGCGCCGGGTGCCTGGAAAGCGCGCCAGAACCGTGTCCAGGGGCGTCACCGCCACCACAAAATCATGCCCGCCCGAGGCCGCGTGCTGTAGAAAGTAGTCGACCATCTCCCGGCAAAGCAGTGCGTGGTCCGCGGTTGTCACCAACACCGGTCTGTCTGCGGGCTGAAGCGCCAGGGCTTGTGCGGCGCTAACACTGGGCGAGTTGGCGGGTTCCAGCCAACCGACACCGGCGCTGTCGAGCAGTTGCGTCATTGAGGCATCTTGCGCGAGTAAGTTTTGCGCAGGACCTACCAGTACGATTCGATCAATCCACTCGCTGTCCTGCAACGCCCCGACCACCCGACAGACCATGGGTATCCCGGCCACCGGCACCAAGGCCTTGCAGCTGGTCCCGGCCATTGCGGCAACCGGATCTGCCGAGCCCCTGTCCGCTGCCAGCACCAGCGCAGTGAATTGTTTCGCCTCAGATGTGCTTTTCATAGATCCGGTAGCGCTTGTAAGGGGTGGCACCGATCTGGACGAGGATTTTGCGCATCACCGCGTTTGACTCCAGGATCCAGGACATCTCCAACGCTTCAATGCCCCGTTTGACGAAGGGTGGCTTGAGCGCTTCGATCAACAGCAGGGCGAGTGTTGGTCCCAAGCGGCTGAACTGGTAACGCTGCTTGACGCCCATCAGGGGCACGCGTGCGGTGCGCGTACCCTTGCCATAAAGCCGCCACAACAGCCGCAGCCAGCCAAAGGGCAGCAATTGTCCTTTGAGAGAGGCGATCGCCTCGTTGATGTTAGGGATGGCCACGATAAAAGCGCAGGGGTCGCCATCGACTTCAGCGATGTACAACAGGTCTTTGGGGACCAACAACCTCAACTGGCTGCCAAGCTCGAAAAATTCGGATTCGGTGAAAGGTACAAACCCCCAATTACGGCTCCAGGCGTCATTGAATATTTCACGCAGGATGCGCATGTCGCGCCGGAACTGACGGGTGTCCAGAGGCCTGACCACCACGCGCTTTCGCTCGCGCGCCATCATCGCCGACAAGGCCGGCGGAAAGTGCAATTGGTCGGTGCGCATCCAGTAGGCCAGCAGGTCCGTGGCTTGCCGATAGCCGATGGCGGTGAGCCTTTGATCATAGTAGGGCTGTCCGTGTCCCATCATCGCAGAGGGGGGATGATCGAATCCTTCCACCAATAACCCGCTTTCCTGGTTAATGGTCAGATTGAACGGACCGGTGATACGCGCGGCGCCACGTTCGCGCAACCAGGCCTCAGCTGCCGCGAACAGGCTGTCGACTACGGCCGGGTCATCCACGGCTTCAAACATCCCGAAGTGCCCGGAATCATTGCCGTGCAATTGCCGGTGAAGGCTGTCGATCTGTGCCGTGATACGCCCCACGACTTCCGTTCCCGACCAGGCCAGCCACGCCTGCCACGTTAAATGGGACGACGCCGGGTTCTTTTTGGAAAGGAGTTCCTGGCGCTCGAAATGGATCGGTTCGATCCAGCAAGGATCGTTGCGATAAAGAGTGCCGGGGAAGCTGATGAATGTCTTGAGTTCCAAACGTGTAAGGACGGGTCGCGTAATGATTGGCAACTTCTTATTGATCATCGTTGGCCCAAAAGTCGGTAGCAGTTGAACTAGCTTCTCTTCGGATTTGCCGTCAGAGCGTAGCTGAACTTTTGGCGTCGGGCGCGCGTGATCTAAATATTGGCGTGAATGCGCCTCTAAGGCTTAAATACCCTGTACTTTTCGATGGCTGTCGCATTTGAGAACGAGGTGCTACAGCTACATGCGATGTTCGCCGGTCGTCGCTCATCCGGGAAAAAATTTGCGATCACCCAGATGCCGATTAGTATTGCGTTAGGCTTTGTAAATACTTGAAAAAGCCGAAAGATCTTCTGCGAGCCGGTTATCCCTGGAGCTTGGACTCCATGGAAACGGCAACGGGGCAGTAAAACGACAAGTGTTTTACTGGCGCAGGGGGTCGACCCGCTATTTGACTTATCCTTACTCGGGCTAAATGGATGGGTGTTTCCTTATGTCTGCAACCGTTGCAAAACAGGCACTCACTCAACGTCTCGCGGACTTTTCCACGCTAGTGGAAGCACTCGATTATGCCGCGTCTGGTCAGACCGGGATGAACTTCTACGACAGGCATTGCCACTTGATTGCTGCGGTTGAATACGCTGAGCTCAAAAGCAATGCTGTCGCGCTGGCTAAACGTCTACTTGGGCTCAAGTTGAAGAAGGGTGATCGGGTCGCACTCATCGCCGATACGCACCAAAGCTTTATCGAGTCGTTTTTCGCTTGCCAATACGCGGGCCTGATCGCCGTTCCTCTTTTGGTGCCATCCAGTTTGGGAAGCCATCATTCCTACGTGGAAAAGCTGAAAGGACTGTTCGCCAATTGCACGCCGGCAGCCGTCCTCGGACAGGAGGAATGGCTTCCCTATGCACGGGAAGCGCTGGGGACCTCGCTTCAGGCGTTCGTCGGGACTGTCCAGCAATTGAGCGATTTACCGCCCGTGCGGACGCTTCCCCGCGTGTTGCCGGAGGACATCGCCTACCTGCAATACACATCCGGCAGTACCCGATTTCCTCGTGGCGTGATCATTACCCAGCGTGCGGTGATGGCCAACATCAGAGGCATCGTCGTGAACGGTATCGGCGTTCGTCCGGGGGACCGATGTGCGTCATGGCTGCCCTTTTATCATGACATGGGGCTGGTGGGCTTTGTCCTGGCGCCCATGGCGGCACAATTGACAGTCGACTACTTGCACACCCGGGATTTCGCCACGCGACCCGGGCAATGGCTCAAACTGATAAGCCAGAATCGGGTGAATGTTTCGGTTGCCCCGCCGTTTGGCTATGACCTCTGCACCCGGCGAGTCCGGGACCCGGAAAAAGCCGTATTGGATCTCTCCTGCTGGCGTGTCGCGGGGATTGGGGCGGAGCCCATTCGGGCATCGGTGTTACGCCGTTTCGCGGATTGTTTTCTCGACACGGGATTCAATGCGGCTGCATTCACGCCTTGCTACGGTCTGGCGGAGAGCACCCTGGCCGTCTGCTTCGCCCGCCGCGGGGCAGGGGTGCTGGTGGATCATGTCGCTCGCCAGGCATTGGAACATCAGCTCAGGGCGCAGAAATGTGCTGCCGATGATCCGGGAAGCTGTGCGTTTACCAATTGTGGCGCGCCATTGCCAGGGCATCGCGTGGAAATTCGCAATGCGGCGGGGCGGGTGGTCGCCGAGCGTGAGGTAGGCCAGATATTCGTCTGGGGGCCCAGCGTCATGTCGGGTTATTTCAATGATCCCCAAAATACCCAGGCAGCCTTGAAAGATGGCTGGCTCGACACCGGTGACCTGGGCTATCTGTCCGGGGGCGAGCTGCATATCACTGGCCGGCGCAAGGATTTGCTCATAGTCCGGGGCCGAAACATCTGGCCGCAGGATATCGAATACCTGGTGGAGTCCGAACCCGATCTGAGGCCTGGCGATGCCATCGTGTTTGTCGTGCCCGGCGATGATGAACCTCAGGTCGTGGTCCAGGTTCAATGCCGGGTCCGTGAGCCGGAAATCCGCGAGCAATTGGTCCGGACACTGCTGGCCAAGATCATCAGTGAGTTCGGCCTTGCTGCCGACGTACACCTTGTGCCACCTCATTCATTGCCACGAACCTCTTCGGGCAAACCCTCTCGCGCCGAAGCCCTCGAACGGTTCATGGCCCAGGCCAACGCTGTTCTTCCCTGTCCGGCACTGGAGACGACGTGAGCGCTCGCGTGGTTGCGCTGACTGGCGCCACTGGCTTCATCGGCAGCGTCCTGCGCGAACGACTTGTTGCCCGAGGCGTGGAGGTACGAGCGTTGGCTCGCTCCGGGAGCGGTACGGCAGAGGATGGAACGAAGTGGATCAAGGGAACACTGGATGATGAGCCGGCCCTTGCCGAACTTACCCGGGGCGCAGATGCGGTTATTCACTGCGCAGGCAAGGTCAGGGGCCGGGCTGCCCGGGATTTCGACTCGGTCAACGTGCAGGGCAGCAAACACTTGATGGAGGCGACACGCCTTAACGGCAGTTGCGAGCGTTTTCTGCTGATCTCGTCCCTTGCGGCGCGCCATCCGACATTGTCCTGGTACGCCGCTTCCAAATTCGAAGGCGAACGCCAGGTAAAGGCCGCTGCCGGAGCGATTCCCGTGTGTATTTTCAGGCCGACCGCCGTATACGGTCCCGGTGACCGCGAGTTGCGTCCGCTGTTCGACTGGCTCTTGCGCGGCTGGCTGGTAACCCTCGGTCGAGACGATTCACAGTTCAGCTTTCTGCATGTGGACGATTTGGTCAGTGCCGTCATGCAGTGGTTGGACGCACCTGTCGTGCAATCGCAGACCTTTGAGTTGTGTGATGGCCAGGTGCAAGGGTACGACTGGGCAAGCCTGGCCGGCATCGCTTGCGATATCCGCCATGCGCCGGTACGGCAAGCCGCAGTGCCTGCCGGGGTACTGAAAGGCCTTGCACGAGCGAACCTGGTGCTGTCCCGGTTCACCCGCCGGGCACCCATGCTGACCCCCGGCAAAGTCAATGAACTGATGCACCCGGACTGGACCTGCAGCAATGCGCGCATCAGCGCGTCACTGGGCTGGGAGCCGCAGATACTGTTAAGGCAAGCGTTGCGCAATCACATGTTCTGAGCGGGCAAAGAGCCACTGAACTCAAGGAAACCCACGATGATCACACAAGAAGCGATACTCGAACGGGTGATAATGCTCATCGGGCGGCTTGCACCTCCCGGGACGCCAATCTACCCGGATACCGATTTGGCCCAGGACCTGGGGATGGAGTCGATAAAGGTGATGGACATGCTGATGGAGCTGGAGGACGAATTCGACATCTCGATCCACCTCAACATCCTGATGGATGTGCGAACGCCTGCACAGCTGTCCCACGCGATTCTCAACTTGATGGAGCATGCCGATGGGACTGTTTGACAAGTTCGGCAAACTGGCGGCGGAACGCGCCAGCCTCTCGGATTCGCATCCTTTTGGAATTCGCATCGACGAGATGTACTCCCCGACAGAGGGCAGTATCCAGGGGAAAAAAGTCATACTGGCGGGTACCAATAATTATCTCGGGCTGACGTTCGATCCCGACGGCATCAAGGCGGCGCAGCGCTCGCTGGAGCTTGAAGGGACCGGCACCACCGGCTCTCGTATGGCCAATGGCAGTTACGCCGGGCACAGCGCGTTGGAGGAGGAACTTGTCGATTTTCTGGGGCGGCGTTCCGTCATTGTGTTCTCCACAGGCTATGTCGCCAATCTGGGTGTCATCGGGACCCTGGCGAGCGCGCGCGAAGTGGTATTGCTTGACGCCGATTGCCACGCGAGCATCTACGACGCTTGCAAGCTGGGTGGTGCAGAGATCATCCGCTTTCGCCATAACGATGTCGCTGATCTGGAGCGGCGCATGGTCCGGCTCGGCGACCGCGCGCGCGAAGCGATTATCCTGGTGGAAGGCATCTACAGCATGCTGGGTGATCAGGCTCCGCTCAGAGAAATAGTCGAGGTCAAGCGTCGTCTCGGAGGTTACCTGCTGGTAGATGAGGCGCATTCCTTCGGTGTGCTGGGTGCCAAGGGGCGAGGGCTGGCCGAAGAGTTGGGGGTGGACTCGGAAGTCGACATTCTGTTGGGCACGTTCAGCAAGAGCCTGGGCGCGGTCGGTGGCTTCGCTGCTTGTCACGATGCGCAAATGGACCTGCTTCGCTACGCCAGCAGGCCCTATATCTTTACCGCTTCACCCGCGCCCTCGGCCATTGCCTCCGTGAGATCAGCGCTCAAGGCCATCAAGGAACGTCCGGAGCTGCGGCGTCAGCTGTGGACGAATGCCCGGCGGCTTTATCAGGGGTTGGCAGAGTCAGGCTACCAATTGGGGCCACAAGCCAGTCCGGTGATTGCCGTGATGCTGAAGTCGCCACACGAGGGGCTGGCCTTCTGGCGGGCGCTGATAGAGAAGGGCGTCTATGTCAATCTGGTCCTGCCTCCAGCGACGCCCGGTGCCGTCACCCTGATACGTTGCAGCGTCAGCGCGGCCCATACACCCGAGCAAATAGACCAGATCATCGAGGCCTTCGCGTCATTGCGTAGCCCGGTGGACCTCGTCACAGTGGGCGCTTGAACAGTGTCGCGAGCTGTCGGTGAGCTAATCTTTACCTACGTCATAGTGAACGACACTCATGCGGATTATTTTTGCCTTTGGCCGCTCTTATCCGGCCCGTACCGTCCTGATGCTCCTGAGTTTGCTGCTGGCAGGGGTGGTCGAAAGCGTCAGCCTGAGCACAATGCTGCCACTGATATCGGCGGTGCTTGAAGACCAGCCGCATTCAAAGCTGGCGGTTCAGGTCTTCGCCGTCATGGACACGCTCGGCCTTGAGCCCTCGATCCCCAACATGCTGGTGATTATTGTCGTGGGCATGACGCTGAGTAACCTGCTGATATTGCTGGGCAATCGGCAGGTTGGCTACACGGTGGCACATGTGGCGACCGACCTGCGCATCGACCTGATCAAAGCCTCTCTGGGCAGTCGCTGGGAATATTATCTGCGCCAGCCTGCCGGGGCACTGGCCAACGCCGTGGCAACGGAAGCCTACCGCGCTTCCACCGCTTATGAGCATGCGGCCAATATGCTGGCGCTGGGCATCCAGGCAGCGGCCTATGCAATCATCGCGCTTTTCGTCTCCTGGCAGGCAGCGTTCCTCTCATTGCTGATCGGTTTTGTCCTGCTGGTGGCCGTGCGGGGACTGGTCAAGACGTCACGTCGCGTGGGCAAAAGCCAGACCCGCTTGATGCGTGAGCTGCTGGTCTACCTGACGGATACGCTGGCTTCGGTTAAACCGCTCAAGGCCATGGCCCGGGATGACATTGCCGATTCCTTGCTGCGCGGTCACGCCGGCGAGCTCAACACCGCATTGGAGCGCGAAGTGATGAGCCGCGAAACATTGCGGGCCTTGCAGGAACCCATGCTGGCAATCCTTGCCGCCGCGGGACTCTACGCCGGGCTTGTCATCGGCGGACTGCCGCTGTCTTCGGTGATGGTGCTCATATTCGTGGTGGTGCGAATGCTGGGATTGCTGCACAAAGCGCAACAGCGCTATCACCGGATGGCCGCGCAAGAGAGCGCCTATTGGGCCATCAACGAAGCAATCGACAATGCCGTGGCCGATGCCGAGCCGGTTGGAGGGAACTGCGTCCCTGCCTTGAAGCGCCATATCGTTTTTGAAAACATCAGCTTTGGCTACGGCGGACGGCAAGTGCTCGACGGCGTGTCGATGAGTTTTCCGGTCGGTTCATTCACCACCATGATCGGTCCTTCCGGTGCAGGCAAAACCACCGTGCTCGACCTGATCTGTTCGCTGCTCGCGCCTCAATCCGGACGCATCAGGGTAGACGACTGTGACTTGCACGACCTGGACCGCAGGGCCTGGCGGCGGATGATCGGCTACGTTACACAGGAAACCTTGCTGCTGCACGACAGCATTCTGGCGAACGTCACCTTGGGGGACAGGTCGTTGAATGCCGACGATGCAGAGCGTGCGCTACGTCAGGCCGGCGCGTGGCAGTTTGTGCAGGAATGTCCAGGCGGGCTGCAATCGATCGTCGGCGAGCGAGGTGCCAAACTGTCCGGCGGCCAGAGGCAGCGTATCGTCATCGCACGTGCCTTGGCCCATCGCCCCAAGCTTCTGATTCTGGACGAAGCAACCAGCGCGCTCGATCCGGAATCGGAGACCGAAATATGCCAGGTACTGAAAAGCCTGACCCCCGGCATAACCGTCATCGCGGTGTCCCATCGGCCCGCCATGATCCGCATTGCAGACCAGATTCTTGAAGTGCGCGAGGGCAGGGTGTTGCCAGTACCCAATGCCGCCGATCGTGATGGCACAATCACGCAAGAAGCGAAAGCCTGAGGTGCCGTCATGCCACTACGATGCCGGGACTCCAGGCACATCCATATTGATTTTGCGCCAGGCGGCTTCGGAAAAACTGTAAACCGAAAAGGCGATCAAGCCCAAAGCCATCACCATCAGAATCACGCTTCCCGCTGGCAGATTCTGCAGAGCATCAAGCGCTTCCTTCATGCCCGGGGGATCCTTGACTTGATAACGTGAGCCGCCGATTACCAGCAACACCGCTATCTCGATAAACACGACGCCTCGGGCTATGAGTCCGAACCGAGATACGGGACGTATGGAGCGCATCACCTCTTCGTCGGCCTCGAAGTACTTCTCGAATGTTGCCTTCCACCCCTTGATGAGGTGAGCAATGCCTACACCCAGTGGGATCAGCGCCACCAGGTAGATCAACACGTTTGAGTGATCCCACGACAAAAGATGCGCCAGCAGATCCCGGGTATTCCCGCCGCCTGAATTGCTTGAGCTTCTGATACCACTGATGAGCAGGCCCAGCGCAAAAAACGCCAGTGCGCCATTGATCAAACCACCCGCGAACAACCCTGCACGAATGACCAGACCCTTGAGCGACGTACCGTGATGATCGACGTCGCGAATGGCCTGCAACACTCGCCAGCCTGCGAATGCGAGTAAACCAGCCACCACCAGCCCGACCAGGACGTAACCAAAAGGCTGGCTTAGCAAAGCCTCCAGGCTTTTGTGGCTGTCCTTGGGTTTTGTCGAGTCTTGTGCCGCCAGCAGAGCGAAGATACCGATGATCAGGTACAGGACACCTCGAGCGGCATATCCGCCCCGAGCGAGCACGACAAGGGTGTGTTGCGCGGACATTGGCTTCATTCCCGAGGAGTTATAAAGATGCAGACCTGTCGCTCGGGAAGGGGTTCGATAAAGGGCGAATATTCGGTGAGGAGGGGCGCCCAATCGCGGGGTGGGCGCCAACCGGCTTTACCGAATCAGTGGCACGCCACTGAGCGTTTGCAATGCCTCAAAACTGATATCGGCAAAAATTTCTCTGACCTGCAAGCCTTTTGGAGTGACGTCCAGGATAGCCAGGTCGGTATAAATCCGGGTCACGCAGCCAATGCCGGTCAGCGGGTAGGTACATTGCGGCACCAATTTGCTTTCGCCCGTCTTGGTCAGGTGATCCATCATTACGAACACTTGGCGCGCGCCGGTTGCGAGATCCATCGCGCCACCCACAGCCGGAATGGAACCTTCGGCTCCGGTGTGCCAGTTGGCCAGGTCGCCGTTGACCGAGACCTGGAAAGCGCCCAGCACGGCAATGTCGATGTGCCCGCCACGCATCATCGAGAACGAATCGGCGTGGTGAAAAAAGGCTCCGCCACGCAGCAGTGTCACATGCTGTTTGCCCGCGTTGATCAGGTCATCGTCTTCCTCACCCGGCGCAGGGCTCGGGCCCATGCCCAGCACACCGTTTTCACTGTGCAGGAACACTTCTTTGTCACCCAGGTAATTGGCCACCAGCGTAGGCACGCCAATACCCAGGTTTACGTAAGAGCCCTCGAGAATGTCGTCGGCCACACGTTGCGCCATTTCGCTACGCGATAGTTTATTCATGACAGTCATGGCGAACCTCAGTTGACGTTGGCTTTCGTGAAAGGGGAGCGGGGCACTGCGACCACGCGCTGAACGAAGATTCCCGGCGTAATGATGTGTTCGGGGTCCAGTTCTCCCAACTCCACGATCCGATTGACCTGGGCGATTGTCGTTTTCGCGGCCATCGCCATGATCGGCCCAAAGTTACGCGCGGCTTTACGGTAAGTGAGATTGCCCCAGCGATCGCCATTTTCGGCCTTGATCAGTGCGACATCGGCATGCAACGGCATTTCCAGCACGTAGTTGCGACCGTCGATCACACGGGTTTCCTTACCTTCGGCCAGCAAAGTGCCGTAGCCGGTCGGTGAATAGAAAGCACCGATACCAGAGCCTGCCGCGCGAATACGTTCGGCCAGGTTGCCTTGTGGCACCACTTCGAGCTGAACCTTTCCTGCCAGGTAGAGCTCGTCGAAGACATAGGAATCGGATTGGCGTGGAAACGAGCAGATGACCTTGGCAACACGCCCGGCCTTGAGCAATGCGGCCAGACCGATTTCACCATTGCCGGCATTGTTGCTGATGATGGTCAGCTCGCGAGCGCCCGAAGCAATAACGCCGTCGACCAACTCCGACGGCATCCCGGCAGTGCCGAATCCACCCACCATGAGGACCGAACCATCGGCAATGCCGTCTAGTGCAGCCGCGACTGATTCAAATGTTTTATTGATCAAGGAATACTCCTGTTTTTATGTTGGCTGAACAGAATGATCTGACGGCAAGCCACGTGAATCACGGTGATTGCCAAGGTGTGTATAGCGTGCCAAGAAATGAGTTGAGGCGGGGGGCTCGGCAGCCGATGTCGTGCGATTAACGAACAGAACCATGGCGGGCAGCGCGATGAATTGCGTTGGGGTATCGAACAATGAGAACTCATGATTGCTTCGAAAAAGCATTTATTTTTATTCGTACGCATAGCCTGAGGACTCACAGGCTAAGTTCGAAGGCAATCGGGGTCTAATATCATTTGAGTGCTGTACGATACCGTTGAGGTATGGTCGGCAAAAAGGTCTCGTCGCTCAAGACGGCTAGGTTTCCTAACATTGAGGATATCAAGGTCATCGGTATTGACCTTATCAAGCGTTGAAACCTTTGGCAGGTCTGAGTGAATCTGTTCGCGCTAAAAGCGATAGAGGCGTGCGTTCCCAGTCCACCGAAAACGCACTTCACAAAGCAGAGTACAAGTGCCTATTGTCCAGGCTTTGTAGGCGGCTGCCCTTGCATGTAGTTCTGATGCTTCATCATGTTATCCATCATCATCTGTTGCATCCCCGTATACCTGTCCATCATGTATTGGCGTTGACTCTGTTGCTCAGGGGTCATGTTCGCGTAGTCATGCCACCCCATCTTGTGGCTACCACCCATCATGTGTCCTCTGCCCATCATTCCCGGCCCCCACATACCGTTCATCATGCTCATTGCATTCTGCATCGCACTCCAATGTTCCTGAAGAAGCTTCTGCCTTTGCTGGGGATCCTGGGTTTGCTGAATTTTCTCCATCTGTGCCTGCATTTTCTTGAAGGTATCTTGCGCCTGAACCATCTGTTTATCGAACTCGGCAACATTTGGAGCTTGTTGTTGCGTCTGCGTCACTTGAGCTTGCTCTGCTGCAAATGTCCCTGTGGGGGCTAACGATGCAGTAAACAAGAGCATGGCCAGTCTGCTGTATTTCATGTCTAGCTGCCTTTTTTAGTGGGGGGAGCTGAGCCAGGGTTTTGAATGAACATTGCTGTTTGCGTCAGATCACTTTGCCAACATCAAAAACCACAGCCCGACCACCTAGTAATTAGCAGCACTGTCACAACGCACCTTGATATATATCAGATGCCGTATTGATACACCGGGGTCCTCATTTGCGTGGGGAACGAAACATTGCCAACGAGACCATGCAGCCATCGATGAAGAAATCAACGGTGTTCACTGTTCCCAAAGAGAAATTCCAAGGCCAGTTGCAGCGCATCAAACGGTGGGGTGGGCGAAAAGGCGAGGGCCTATGGTTCGAGTGTCCGTTTTTATGGCGATTTCCCCTTCATTGGTTTCGTCGGGCCTGCAGCACAGTAAACAAGCACATGCCGGTCAGCATGGCCAGCATGAACACGATCCCTTGCCAGCGTCCTGTCAGCAGAATTGCCACTGCGGGGCCGGGGCAAATGCCTGCTAATCCCCAGCCGACTCCAAACACCAGACTCCCGCCGATCAAACGAGTATCCAACTCCCGTTTGATCGGAAGCTGCATTGGCCTTCCCAGCAGCGAACGGGATTGTTGGCGTGCCCAGGCTAGCGGCCCCACGGCGATGCCAATGGCCCCGATCATGACCAAAGCCAAGGAGGGGTCCCATGCACCGGCTACATCCAGGAAGGCCAGTACTTTCACCGGATTGGTCATGCCAGCCAGGAGCAGGCCGATGCCGAACAGCAAGCCTGCAATGAATGCACTCAGTTTGATCACGTTCACCCCCCGAGCAGATGACGCACGATAAACACCGTGGCGAAACCACTGAACATGAAGCACGCGGTAGCGACCATCGATCGTGGCGAGAGACGCGATAGGCCGCAAACGCCATGTCCACTGGTGCAACCCGAGCCGTATCGTGTACCGATGCCCACCATCAAGCCGGCCAAGGAAAGTCCAAACCAGCCGCTCTTGAACTCAATTGGCGGCAGCGAGGAAAACAAACGCCATACAAGCGGGGCAATGGCCAGGCCCAGGAGAAAAAGTGCTTTCTCACTCACACCCTCACTCCCACGCTGCAAAAGACTGCCAATCAGACCACTGATACCGGCGATACGCCCGTTGAAGATAACGAAAAGACTGGCAGCCAGACCAATCAATGCGCCTCCTGCAAGAGACGACCAAGGAGTGAAGTTCAGCCAGTCGACGTTCATGAAGCCTCTCCGGAGCAAAGAGCGATTGAACAGAGGTGACACATCTGCACCAGGTGATCGGTTGATCCGTTAGCCACGGCGGAAGTCTTCCAACAAGCCTGCAGAGGTTAGGGGCGGCAGGTTTGATCTTTGTCAAAAATAGTCGATCGAACGAAGCCTGACATGCAGTTGTGTGGACATCGCCCGATAACGAAATTATTGACCATGATCAATCTTTTGCCGGTCTCTACGGTGCAGTCTTGAGGATGTGCAGCGCACGGCTTTTTCACTGAAGGAGCAATAGCCGTCAAGGAGGTCGCGATAAAGCCGGAAGGCTTTGCGTGCTGTTTCTCAAAGCAATACGGAGGTCTTTATGATCATTGATATCACGGAGCAACCGGCAAGCCATTGCTGGGTCGTGTGCATGGATGCCTTGCAAGTGAACTTCAACAGTCTGTGCCAAGCACAGGCATTTGTGGGTCTACTCAAGGCACGTATCGAGGCCCCGCATATCTGGCCCAGTGTCGCTGACCTGGCAAAAGAACCCATTCGGATGCCTGAGCGGCAAATGGCTCGCGCCCATAACAAAGATATCAATGAGCAGGCATGGGGATTTCCTGACGGACATCGCGTGCGTAACTGACAAATATCAAATGACCGGAACAGGCATTGATCAATCTGTGACTCTGGTTCTGGATTGTAATGGCCGCGTGCCGAGGTGCCCCATGCCGCAGACTCAACGTTTACTCTTGATCGCCCCTCCAGCCATGACTCGTACCCCGTCCTTCGACAGGGCTGCAGCGTTGGCGCTGGCGATGCAATTACCCTTGCACATCGTGGCGTTCGACTATTCACAGGCCCTGTCGGTGGCAGGGCTGTTCGCCCCTGAGCAATTCGATTTGGCTCGAGACGGCTATCTGCACACCCATCGCCAATGGCTCACCGACCAGGCCGCATTGATGAGAAAACATGGGGTGCAGGTCACTACCGAGGTGATGTGGGTGCAAGATCCCTACGAGGAGATCCTGACCTTTATCAACGAGATGCCGCTGAAACTCATCATCAAGGATGCTCAGGAAGAATCGGCGTTCAAGCGCGTATTTTTTACCCCGCTGGATTGGCAGTTGCTGCGTGACTGTCCTGTACCGGTGCATCTGGTGACCACGCCGCTCAATGCTCGACCGCATAAGGTACTGGCCATCATTGATGTGTTTCGCGATGAGGATCAGGGCCATGTGCTTAACGACCAGATTATCGACGCAGCCTCGAAACTGGCGGCGATCTGCGATGCCAGCCTTGACCTGCTGCACGTTTATGACTGGACGTCCGCATACGTTCACGACATGGGTTTTGGCGCGTTGCCTTTGGCAACCGGGATATACGAAATGTTGGGCGCGGCCCAACTTGAAGCCTTTGCAGCCATCGCTGAGCGCCACGGCGTGCCACCGCAGCGCAGGCACTTCATCGAAGGTGCTCCGGTGCCGAGCATCTGTGAATTTGTTGGCGAGAACCATACCGATGTCATCGTCATGGGTACGGTGCAGCACAAGGGCTTGAGCAAACTGCTGGGCACCACGGCCGAGCAACTTCTGCACCGGGCGCCTTGCAGTTTGCTCGCGATCAAACCACAAAAAATGCTGCAATCCTGACGCAGAACGGAGGTGTGTGATGGGAAATTACCAACGTTTTCTATTGATCGCCGATCAATCTTTGCATGAGTCACCTGCACAACAGCGCGCGGTTGCATTGGCCATGGAAGCAGGGGCTGTACTGGATGTACGAGTCTTTGTCGAACCTGCGCCGGTGATTCATTATTTTGAAGAACAGGTCGACGATGCACAGCAACAGCGTTATGTGCGTCGCTACCGTCGCTGGGAAGCCGAAGAACTGGACCGGCTCAGCGACCTGGGTTTACAGGCAACGGTTAAAGCCGTCTTCACTACCCATCCGTTGCTGGATATTTTGAAGACGGTCGAGAATCTCAAACCCGACCTGTTGATCAAGGATGTCACCCTTGAGCCAGCGCTCAAGCGGGTATTCATTACGCCACTTGATTGTCACTTGTTGCGTGAATGCCCGATCCCCGTGCATCTGGTCAACCAGGTTCGCTACAGCTTGCCGCACAGGGTTGTTGCGGCAGTGGACCCATTCGATCCTTCGACACAAATCAGCGGATTGAACGATACGATCATTCAGACTGCGAACGCCTTGGCCCTGCAATGCGATGCGCCGTTACACCTGCTGTACGCCTATGATTTGTCGCCCGTTTTCAATAGCGACGCACCACTGGCCGGGGGAGGGTGGGGCGTGGACCTGATCGAGGAACTGCGTCAATCCTTGCACCAGGCGTTTATCGCACTGGCGCAGCGCTATAGCGTACCGCCAGAGCGTCGGCATTTCGTCATGGGGTTGCCGGTGCCGGTTATCAGTGAGTTTGTCGAGCAATACCTGGCTGATGTCGTGGTAATGGGCACGGTGCACCGTACGGGTTTTGACCGGCTGATTGGCAGCAACACAGAGCGCGCGCTGTACTCCGTGCCTGGCAGCATTCTGGCGGTCAGGGCCAAACGCTGACGTATCCATAAGCGGTTTGCGTCAAATATTTCCGTCACCCGGAGATTTATCATGAGCCTGTATCAACGCTTGTTGCTGATCATCAATCCGGTACTGCGTCATTCCCCAGCCGTGAGCCATGCAGCATCCCTGGCCAAGGCCTGCGGGGCGAGTTTGCATATCACCGCGCTGATCCCTTCGTTCAAATGGTTGTCGCTGCTTGAGGAGGGCGATCGAACATTGGCTCGCGAGCGATACCTGCAGGACCATCGCGACTGGCTTGAGTCTCAGGCTGAGAGTGTGCGAGGCCGGGGAATTGAGGTGACCACGCAAGTGGCATGGGCTGAGGATCTGAAGCAAGACATTATCGATCACGTGACGGATATGCAGCCCGACTTGTTGATCAAGGAAATTGACCATGCGTCAAGGCTCAAGCGGGCCTTTTTCACGCCTTTGGACTGGCATTTGTTGCGACACTGCTCGGCACCGGTTTATCTGATGGGTAACACCGGCTTGAACCTGCCTGGCAGAATTGTCGCGGCTGTCGAAGTATCGGATGTCGAGTCAGCCGGCGACGAACTGAATGAACAAATCATCAAGCAAGCTTGCAATCTCGCCATGCAGTGCAATGCCGAATTGCATTTGCTGTACGCCTGCGATATTTCGGCCGATTTTCTGGCGGACATGGACGGTCTCACGCTCGCTGACCTGACCAAAGCGCTTCGACGAGACCTGGAAAAGTCTTTCCTTCGCCTGGCAGATCAGTTCGGCGTGCCTGCGGATCGTCGGCATTTCATAGACGGTCATCCGGTCAAGGTTTTGTGTGAGTTCGCTGATGAACGCAACGTGGATGTGATCGTAATGGGCAGGGTCCAGTCCAAGGGATTAAACAAGCTCCTGGGCAGCACGACCGAGCATATTCTGTATCAAGCGCCATGCTGCGTGTTGGCGGTTTAGAGCGAGCTTGTAGAGCGCCGATGCGAACGGGTGGCAACTATTTGCGTTTCCAGTATTTCTGCATTTCCAGAAACAGGAAGGAGGCTGTCCAGGTAATGAGTACCAGCCCGGTCAGCGCTTGCAGCCCGGTCAAATACTTGATGTCGCCCACGGGTGAAATATCGCCGAAGCCGATCGTCGTGTACGTGGTGAAGGAAAAGTAGACGCAATCCATCAGTGAACCGTCGAAGCTGCCCGTCAGAGTGCCCCATTTACCAGCGTGCACCATGAGGTAGTAAACCAATGCAAAGCACCAAACCTCTGTCGCGTGGGCAACCAGGGCGCCGAATACGCCAACGACAATCCTGAAGCGGCTCCACAACTTGAGCCGGGGCAGCCAATCGTTCAGTCGTAGCAGGCATTCGTAGTGGATCACGACAACGATGATGACCACCAGCATATTGATCAGGGTGACCGCCAACATGGCAAAGCTCCAGGGAGAAGGGGCGGATAGTCGGGGGCACGCTGCATGGCATATGCGCGCTGTGTAGCGATTCCAGTGATTCCTTTCACCTAGCCGCCGCACCGGGTCCAGTGGTCAATGTATTTCTACAGCAGAAAACCGAAAAAAGGTTGAGCTGAATCAACCATGGATGGACTAGCGAGGGCGAATCGGTGCATTTCTCCGGCTGCTGATTCGTTGATAAAAGTCATGTCCCCCTCGGCGTAACGCCAAATAATCGAATGGCAACCATGACCCAGGGCGAGGTATGTGATGCTCAAGCTCAAACGCATTCTATTGATAGCTCCCAGCGAAATGAGCCATACCCCGGCGTTCGAGCGTGCACATGCGTTGGCATGTGCAACCGGTGCGTTGTTGCACATTGTAGCGTTCGATTATGTCCAGGCATTGGCCGTAGCCGGTTTGCTGGACCACGATGCGATGGCCCAGGCACGAGAAGGCTATTTACAGGTGCACCGTCATTGGCTGGAACAGCAAGCCCGTTTTTACAGGTGCGGCGGCCTTCAGGTGAGTACCGAGGCGGTTTGGGCCCGGTCGAGTCTGACCAACCTGCTGGAGTACATAAGTGACTTCCATCCGGACCTGGTAATCAAGGACGCCCATCACGTGCCAGCACTCGACCGCGTCTTTCACCGGCCTCTTGATTGGCGGCTGTTGCGCGAATGTCCTACCCACTTGCATTTAGTGACCAGTGCCAGAAACCCCAAACCGTTGAAAATCCTGGCCTCGATCGATTTGTCCCATCTCGAGGAGCTGACTCAGGGCTTGAATGCCCGAATTGTCGATCTGGCCTCAACTCTGGCGGCCAGTTGTGGCGCCGAACTGCACTTGCTTAACGTCAGTCGCTGGTCAGAGATCAGCGATGCACCGAGGAGTGTGCTGACAGTCAGCCTTGATGACAGTTTGCGGGACGCCATTGAGGATGCCCAGCAAGAGGCTTTCGACGTGCTTGCCGAACGCTATTGCATCAAGGATGCACATCGACATTTGTTGTCGGGTACGCCCCACAAGGTCATCGGGTTGTTTGCTCACCAGCATGACTTCGACATGCTGGTACTGGGCACGGTCTATCACCCAGGGCCCGACCGGTTTATCGGCGACACCGTTGAACGCCTGTTAAACCGGGCACCGTGCAGTCTGGTGATCGTCAAACCGGTCACTCCATACGGTTGAACGAGACCCCCATCGAGCCCGCAGTTGATAAAAATCAACTGACCCTGGGCCAAAAGGAGCGATCAATAGCGCTCCTCTGAATGTTCAAGGGCAACGGCCATGCGAATCACATTTCTAGGTGCCGCGGGTACGGTCACGGGTAGCAAGTATCTGCTGGAACATGGCAACCAACATGTGCTGGTCGATTGCGGTCTGTTCCAGGGCTACAAGCAATTGCGACTGCACAATCGCGACCCGTTCCAGCTTCCGGTCAGCGACCTCGATGCCATTGTTCTGACCCATGCCCATCTTGATCACAGCGGCTATCTGCCCGTGCTGGTGCGCAATGGATATCGCGGCCCGGTATACGCCACGCCCGCCACCTGTGAATTGGTGAAAATCCTGCTGTTGGACAGTGGTCGCTTGCAGGAAGAAGAAGCGGAGTTTGCCAACCGGCATGGCTTCTCGAAGCACAGCCCGGCGCTGCCGCTTTACACCGAGCAAGATGCTGAGCGAGCCCTGAAACTGTTGCGGCCCGTGGAATTGCACCACAGCGTTAAAATCCTCCCGGACATGTCCCTTCTGTTTCGTGGCGCCGGGCATATTTTGGGAGCCGCCACAGTAGAAGTTAAAGCCGGCGGCCTGGCCCTGGTGTTTTCAGGTGATTTGGGACGTCCGGACGATCCATTGATGTTTGCTCCCGAAAAGGTCGAGGAGGCGGATTATCTGCTGGTGGAGTCTACCTACGGTGACCGTCAACATCCGGTCGAGGCGCCACAGGCGCAATTGGCCGACATCATCACCCGCACGGCACTGCGCCGAGGGATAACCCTTGTGCCATCCTTCGCGGTCGGGCGCGCTCAACTGCTGATGTATCACCTGTATCAGTTGAAGCGCAAAAGGGCGATTCCCGATATTCCAATCTACCTCAACAGTCCGATGGCCACCGACGTCACATTGTTGTACCAGCGCTTCCGGAACGAGCACAGATTATCCCTGGAAGACTGCGAGGGCATGTGCCATGTGGCGCAATTCGTCCACACGGTCGATGAGTCGAGAGCGCTTGATCAGCAACGCACCCCGGCGGTGATTATTGCGGCCAGTGGCATGGCGACAGGAGGGCGGGTGGTCCATCACCTCAAGGCACTGGCTCCCAATCCGAATAACACACTGTTAATGCCTGGCTTCCAGGCCGGTGGCACCCGTGGTGCGCAAATTGTTGCCGGCGTCTCTTCGGTGCGTATCCACGGCAAGGACGTGCCGATCCGCGCCGAAGTGGTACCGATGCAAACACTGTCCGCACACGCCGACGCTGATGAAATCATGCAGTGGCTGCGTGGGTTCAAACGACCGCCAAAACATACCTTTGTCGTCCATGGGGAACCTAACGCGTCGGATGTGCTGCGCCGGCGCATCAGTTTGGAGTTGGGGTGGTCGGTGTCGGTGCCGGAGTATCGCGACAACGTGGAACTCTCTAGCGATGACTTCATTGCAAGTTGATCAAGTGAATCCCAAAAGCCACCGCCGTTTGCAGCAGGATCGCCAGCAAGTCAAGAAGCTGGGACTCAGCTTGGCGGAGGTTGATTCAGATCAAACGGTATTTTTCAGTGAGCGCCATTGTTTTGATAAAGATGGTGAGAGATTCAGTCATGTCAAACCACAAGCTTTTCAGCCGGTGTCAGGCAATTCAGGACTGGAGCAAGGCAACGGCACACAAATACCTGCACCGGACGGGCACCCTTTCGTGGAAACGCGAGGCAACCCTCTTGCTGTCGGTCTCGATGGCGTTGATGGCGGGCTACTCAACAGTGTTTAACTTCGCTTCTCACGCGATGCGGGATCTGGTCGACACTTGCACCTTGCGATTAGAGATCGAGTTTGCAAATGCTGAAATAGAGTCCCTTCCAGAAGCCCTGCCTCGGTCATTGTGCGAGTGCGTGGCACATTCGCTCCTCGACAAAAACGGCATGGTGCGCCTGGCCATGCTCAACAAGCACCTGCTTGATCCGATGGCCCTGGAACCGGTGACGGGAAAGGACGAGGAGGCCTGCATCAACGCCCTGTGGCTGCCTGATATCGAACTGGCAAAGGGAGAGGCGATTTGAGCCGGCGAGCCATGCAGGCTGACACCGGGACGCAAGATGTGCGAGGTGAAGTGATCTTTCGCCTTGGCTTGCCTGAGAAGGAGCATCCCAGCGTACAGCGCTTGTCATGGGACGGGCGGCGCTCGGTGTAAAGCAATGAATGAGCGGCGTGTCACGGCACCAGCACGATCGCACCGTTGAATTGACCACTGCGCAATAGCGCCAGTGCCTGATTCGCATCCTCAAGGGAAAACCGGGTGGTGTCGCAGTGCACGTGGGTGTGTTGAAGTTCTTTGAAGAACGCTGTGCCATCGTCGCGGGTCAGATTAGCCACCGATCGTACACTGCGCTCGCCCCATAGCAGCCGATAAGGAAAGGCCGGGATGTCACTCATGTGGATGCCGGCGCAAATCACGCAGCCGCCCTTGACGGTGACGGCGAGCGCCAGCGGCACCAGCGCACCGGCCGGAGCAAAAATCAGGCTGGCATCGAGCAGGTGAGGGGGAGGCTGGTCCGACGAACCGGACCATTTCGCGCCCAGGGACAGGGCATACGCCTGTCCTTGCGTGTCATCCGGACGAGTGAAGGCGTACACCTCCTGACCGCGTCCCCGTGCGACTTGAATGGCCAGATGCGCTGCAGCGCCAAAGCCATAGAACCCGAGATGGCGCGCGCCTTGTGCCATTTGCAAAGCGCGAAAGCCAATTAGCCCGGCACACAGCAGCGGTGCCGCTTCAATATTGGAAAGGGCCTCAGGGATAGAAAAACAGAAGCGTTGATCGGCCACGACGTATTCGGCGTATCCACCGTCCAGATGGCATCCGGTGAACCGGGCCTGATCGCAAAGGTTTTCCCGCCCGGCCTGACAGAACGAGCACTCCCCACACGTCCAGCCAAGCCACGGAACGCCTACCCGTTGGCCGATGCGCTCGGGGTCTGCATGGCTGCCCACAGCGACAACTTCACCGACGATTTCATGCCCCGGCACCCGGGGCAGCACCGCTTGTGGCAATTCTCCGTCCACCAAGTGCAAATCCGTGCGGCAGACACCGCAGGCCAGGACTTTGATCAACAGTTGGTTGGCACTGGGTGCCGGGATGGGGCGGTCTTGCAATTGCAACGGCTGACCGGACGAGTGTAAAACCATGGCGCGCATAGGATGACCGGGATCAACAGGCAGGAGGGCGATGGCAGCCGGCAATCAACTGCTTGAGGCCTTCTGGATTAAGGATTTTGACCTCACGGCCTGAAATTTCTACGAGTGCCTGATCCCGCAAATGTGCGATGCCTCGGCAAATGGTTTCCAGGCGCAGCCCCAGGTAGGAGCCGATTTCCTCGCGGCGCATTTTCAACACGAACTCCGTCGATGAATAGCCACGGGTTTTCAAACGTTGCGACAGGTTCAGCAGGAAGGCTGCCAGACGCTCGTCCGAGCTCATGTTGCCCAGCATCATCAGCATGTCGTGATCACGCACGATTTCCCGACTGAGGATTTTGTTGAAGCTGTGCTGCAGCGAAGGCAGCTCATGGGCAAGTTCTTCCAGGTGAGCAAAGTGGATAGGGCAGACCTCGCTGTCTTCTAGGGCAACGGCATTGCACGCATGCAGGTCTGTGCTGATAGCGTCCAGACCGAGCATTTCGCCGGGGATCTGGAACCCGGTGACTTGTTCGCGGCCATCGACCGACAAAAAGCTGGTCTTGAACGAGCCGATGCGTACCGCATAAAGCGAGCGCAACGGATCGCCTGCCCGGTAAAGCGCCGCGCCCTTTTTCACTTTGAAGCGTTGCACGATCAATGTGTCCAGACGCTCGACTTCCTGGCTGGTCATCCCGATGGGCAGGCACAACTCCATCACACTGCAGGTCGAGCACGCAGTTTTCAGGAAATGCACTTGCAAAGCGCGAATGTCTGGCATCGAGAGGTGACGTCAGTAGGAGTGACTCCCTAAGGATAGGCGTCGAGGAAATTTAGACTCACCGGATTTGCGGATCAACCGGTGTAATCGACGAATGGACCTGCCTTTGCACCCTTTACCCGGGTACCGACGTGGGAAATTGATGTAAATCAAGTCTTAAGCTTCCCAGACTCTCAGACTCGTTCAAAGCCTACCTGGAGCCTGGTCCTTCGGCGGAGAAGTTCATGAGCGATTTCCTGAATGCTGAGCAACTGGAGGGACTGGATGCTTATTGGCGGGCATCCAATTATCTGGCCGTCGGTCAGATTTACCTCAGAGGCAACCCGCTACTCAAACAACCCCTGACCCTGGCGCACATCAAGCCGCGTCTGCTGGGTCATTGGGGGACGACGCCCGGGCTCAACCTGATCTATACCCACCTGAATCATCTGATCAACCGGTACGAGCTGAACATGCTGTTCATTGCCGGTCCCGGTCACGGTGGACCGGCGGTCGTCGCCCAGACTTACCTCGAGGGCACCTACACCGAGTTTTGCCCCGCTGTGGAATGTAATGAAAGCGGCTTGCTGCGCCTGTTTCGCCAGTTTTCGTGGCCTTACGGCATCTCCAGCCATGTCTCGGCACAGATACCGGGATCCATCCACGAAGGTGGCGAACTGGGCTATAGCCTGGCACACGCCTACGGCGCGGCGTTTGACAATCCGGATCTGATTGTCGCTTGTGTCATCGGTGACGGCGAAGCTGAAACAGGGACACTGGCGGCCAGTTGGCACTCCAACAAGTTTCTCAATCCGGCGCGCGATGGCGCGGTATTGCCCATCCTGCACCTCAATGGCTACAAAATCGCCAATCCCACCGTACTGTCCAGAATCAGTGAGAATGAGCTTTCGGCCCTGTTGTATGGCTATGGCTACGATCCGTACTTCGTGGAAGGTGATGAACCCATGCAGGTGCATCAGGCGCTGGCGCAAACACTGGACACGATGATTCTGAAAATTCGTGACATTCAGCTTGAGGCGCGTCGGCCGGGCCGATCCACACCGCCGCAACGGCCACTGTGGCCAATGCTGGTCTTGCGTACACCCAAAGGCTGGACCGGTCCGAAATTCGTCGATGGTCAGCGCGTCGAAGGTACGTGCCGCGCACATCAAGTGCCATTGGCCGACTTTAAGCAGCCGTTACATCTGCGCCAACTGGAGGAATGGCTCAACAGCTACCGGCCGGATGAGCTGTTTGATGAAAACGGTGCGTTGTTGCCTGAGATTACGGCACTGGCACCGACCGGACACCGGCGAATGAGCGCCAACCCCCATGCCAATGGCGGTGTGTTGCTGCGCCCCCTGGATGTGCCGCGATTCAGCGATTATGCCGTGAAGTTTGAAACACCTGGCAGCCTGCGCGTGGAGGCGACACGGGTGATGGGTACGTTTTTGCGCGATGTGATGAAAAACAACCTGACCGCCGGCAATTTTCGCCTGTTCGGCCCGGATGAAACCGCCTCGAACCGGCTCGATGCGGTGTATGAGGTCAGCGCCAAGGCGTGGATGGAGCCACTGGAACCGGACGACCTCAATATGGCCGCCGATGGTCGCGTGATGGAGATTCTCAGTGAGCAGGTCTGCGAGGGCTGGCTCGAGGGTTATCTGCTGACCGGACGTCATGGTCTGTTGTCCTGTTACGAAGCCTTTATCCATATCGTCGATTCGATGGTCAACCAGCATGCCAAATGGCTGAAGACCGCCGCCGACGTGCCATGGCGTCAACCCATTGCTTCGCTTAATTTTTTGCTGACATCCCACGTCTGGCGTCAGGACCACAACGGCTTTTCACATCAAGACCCGGGATTCATTGACCTGGTAGCCAATAAAAAGTCGGACATAGCGCGGATTTATTTGCCCCCCGATGCCAATTGCCTGCTGTCAGTGACGGACCACTGCCTCAGAAGCCGCGATTACATCAACGTCATTGTCGCCGGCAAACAGCTGGAATGGCAGTGGCTGGATATCGATGCAGCCACTGCGCATTGCCAGAAGGGTATCGGTCGGTGGGACTGGGCGTGCCGCAATGATGAGGATCCCGACGTGGTGATGGCCTGCGCCGGTGATGTGCCGACCCTGGAAACGCTAGCCGCTGTCACCTTGTTGCGGGAGTACGTGCCGGATTTGCGGGTGAGGGTGGTCAACGTTGTGGATCTGATGGTGCTGCAGCCGTCGTACCAGCATCCCCATGGCTTGCCGGACAGCGAGTTCGATGAATTATTTACGCGGGACAAACCGGTGATTTTTGCTTTCCACGGCTACCCGGCGTTGATTCACCGTTTGATCTACAAACGCACGAACCATGAGAATTTCCATGTGCGAGGCTTCAAGGAGGAGGGCGCCACGACCACCCCCTTCGACATGGCGGTGATCAACAATCTGGACCGTTATCAGCTGGCACTGGACGTCATTGAGCGTGTGCCTCGTCTGCAGGATCACATGCTGCTCGCCAGGGCGCGATATTGGTCGACGATGGAGCGGCACAAGCTTTATCTGATCGAGCATGGGCAGGACATGCCCGAGGTCTTGAACTGGCAATGGACGCAAGTGGAATGTTGACCGTCGTCAGTGACGCCGCTGCGTATTGAAATCGAGAGTGTCTACACACGTCGTCAGGACCGGGGCACGATTCACCGTGGCGGCTTTGAACGGCAGGATCGGTGGAAACTCTTCAGGCGTGAGCGTTTCTTTCTCCAGTAGCAGAAGTGCACCAGCGTCCAGATCTGCCCGACGACCTTCGAGCAAGGCCGTTGCCCGATGGTAGCCTTCGTCGAGCAGGGCACGAATCTCCAGGTCGACCTCCCTGGCTGTTTGTTCCGAATAATCTTTATCCATGGCGCTCGGCATGTGTTCGCCAAGAAAGGACGCGCTTTGCCGCTCCAGCACCGACTGGCCGAGCGTGGCACTCATGCCAAACCGGGTTATCAGCTGTCGGGCGATATCAGTGGCCCGCGCCAAGTCATCAGCCGCCCCGGTGGATATCTGACCAAACACGAGGTGTTCGGCGGCGCGTCCTGCCATGAGAACGACAATCCTGTCCTTGAGCATTTGGCAACTGATGAGGAAGCGGTCTTCGGTCGGTCGCTGCAGCGTATAGCCCAGTGAACCCACAGCGCGGGGCACGATTGAGACCTTATGGACCGGGTCCATGGCTGGCAGGCCGCTCGCCGCCAGGGCGTGCCCCATCTCATGAAACGCCACCACTCGACGTTCATCGGGGCGCAGCACGCTGCTTTTGCGTTCAACCCCGGCAACGATACGCTCTACGGCAGCCGTGAAGTCGTCCAGGTTGACCGCATCAGCACCGCGACGTGTCGCCACGATGGCGGCTTCATTGACCAGGTTGGCCAGATCGGCGCCGGTAAAACCCGTGGTGATGTCAGCAATGCGGTCGTTGTCGAGGTCCGGCGAGACCGTTATTTTTTGCAGATGGACCTTGAGTATTGCCTGACGACCTTTTCGGTCCGGGCGGTCGATCAGCACCTGGCGGTCGATTCGTCCAGCACGCAGCAGTGCCGGGTCCAGAATCTCCGGTCGATTGGTCGCGGCCAGCAATACAACGCCCTCACGAGGGTCGAATCCATCGAGTTCGGACAGTAACTGATTGAGCGTTTGTTCTTTTTCGTCATTGCCACCAAAGGCACCGACGCCCCTCATCTTTCCCAGCGCATCCAGTTCATCGATGAAGATGATGCAGGGGGCGGCCTGACGTGCCTGTTCGAACAGATCGTGGACTCGAGCGGCCCCCACCCCAACGAACATTTCGACAAACTCAGATCCCGAGATCGAAAAAAACGGTACGCCGGCTTCACCGGCAATAGCTTTAGCCACCAAGGTTTTTCCGGTTCCGGGCGGCCCAACCAGCAGTGTGCCTTTAGGGATGTGCGCTCCCAGGCGCGCATATTTTGTCTTGTCTTTGAGGAACGAGACGATTTCCACCAACTCAGCCTTGGCTTCATCGATACCCGCCACATCGGCAAACGTGATG
The DNA here is from genome assembly GCF_004307665.1 of Pseudomonas sp. Sample_16. NCBI lineage: Bacteria > Pseudomonadati > Pseudomonadota > Gammaproteobacteria > Pseudomonadales > Pseudomonadaceae > Pseudomonas > Pseudomonas sp. Sample_16. The sequence goes on along the minus strand of NZ_RCOB01000097.1, from coordinate 134,086 downwards.
CCGGTATCGCGCTGGACGAATACCTTGGCCCTGGACTTTCCGATGCTCATCAGGCCACCGAAGCCTTGTTTTTCTGCCAGACCGCGGAACAGGAAATGCCAGATCACCATGATCAAAACGAAAGGCAGCAGCCATCCGAGTAATCCGATCAGGTGCGTATTTTCCTGTACGCCGGTAAACCCGACCCCCGAATGGGCGAGATCCGCCGCGAGTGCCGGATCTACTCGGACGGTTGAGAATTGAGTATGCCCATCAATGGGTACCTGCAGTTTGCCGCTGATCCTTTGCTGTTCCACTCGCAAATCGCTGATCTTTTGCTCGTTCAGCAGTTGCAAAAAGTCGCTGTATGGGATGGGCTGAACGACATGGCGTTCAACAAAAAGAAACTGCAGCAGACCAAACACGATGAAGGCGATCGCAAAGTAAGACAGGTTCCATTGTTGATTTTTCTTCATGGCCTTGGCTCGCGGAAAAGGCAGTGTGGAAGGGCACCCAGTGTCAGAAAAGCCCGGAGGAAACTGGATCTCTCCGGGCCATTGGTTCAAGCGATAAGCAAATGATCTTCCACCTTGTTTACGCCGGGTACCGACCAGGCGGCACGCTCCGCGATTTGACGCTCACGCCACAGATGCACCTTGCCTTCGAGTTTGACTACATTGCCTTCAACCTTGATATGAATCCCCTTGGCGTCAACTTCGGCATTGCGCTTGAGCGCTTCTTCGATGCGTTTTTGAATATCGCCCACGTCAACCCGGGGACGAAGCGTGAGACGGTTGTCCACGCCCACCACACCGGACAGTTTGCGCACGGCCCGCTCCACGATTTCCTTCTGGTACTGCCAGTCGACCTGACCTTCCAGGCTGACCCAGCCGTTTTCCACAATGACCTTGACGGCGCCTACGGGAAGATCGGAACTCCAGTCGATGATGTTCAGCGCACGATTGGCGATGGTGTCGTCCGCCGTGCCGGCTCCCTTGTCCAGTCGTACCTGAATTTCTTCGGCCAGTGCACGCACGCCTGTAACCGCCTTGACTGCTCGCTCGGCGCTGACTTTCTGAGCGTAGTTGGTGACGTGGCCAGTCAGGGTGACCACACCTTTGTCTACGGCGACGCCAATGTGGGCGGCATCAATGTCGGGCTGGAATTCGAGCTCTTCCAGAATGGTTTTTCGCAGGCTCAAGTCGTTCATGACGATGTCCTCGGTTGAAGGGCGGTATTTGCCCATTTCCCTTTTTTACGCCTGGGCACCGTCGGGGTATTGAGTTAAATCAATAAGGTGCCAACGTACGTGCCAGTCGGAAGAAGTAAGACGTTTCGCGGGTTTTGAGTCCATGCGCCTCTGCAAATCTTATCCCCGCCTATCGTATGTCCTGCGCCGACGTAACTGCTTGAATAGAGTTTGACGTGCAAGTGTTTACGAGTAGCGACAGCGTCTGATTCAGCGGTATCGAACAGCCTTGATACCGATGATGTTAACAATATAAATCCCCCGGTCAGTGTACCTGCCGGGGGCGAGTTGTCTGGTTCAACCGGCTTTGATCGGCACGACTTTGTCCGCTTTCATGGCTTCCGGCTTTTTCGGCAGCGAGAGGCTCAGCACGCCTTTGCTGAAGCTCGCCTCGATCTTATCGGCATCGACGCCTTTGGGAAGGTTGAAAACCCGCTCGAAGGAACCATAGTGACGCTCGCTGAGGTAGTAGCCTTTACGTTTTTCTTCCTTGTCTTCTTTCTTTTCCCCTTTGATGATCAGGCTGCCATTGGACAGTTTGACCTCAATATTTTTCTCATCCATGCCGGGCAGTTCGGCCGTGATTTCGAAACTCTTGTCTTTTTCGGTGATGTCCACGGCAGGCAGACTGTGACCGATGTGTTCTCGCCGCCAGAGCGGATCGACATCAAACAAGCCACGGCCAAAGGGTGACAGGCTTGAATGGTGATTGAAGTCTTCGAACAGGTGATCGACGTGTTGCCGGAGTTGTTCCAGAGGGCGCCAAAGATCAGTGACCACTGAATGCTCACGGGCTTTATCGTCGTGAGTCACGGGCATTTTTTTCGCGGAATTGCTCATGTTTACATTCCTCTTAGATGAAGGTGGCTGCCGGCATCACATCTGTCGATCCACTTTGAAAGAACAGAGCGAAGGCCCAAGGGCTGCACCTTGTAATTGCGTGGTCATGGCACTCTGCGCCTGACGCGAGGTGTGCAGGCATCGAATCTGATGACGCAACGACTGTCTCTAATTTCTCCTGAACGACCCAAGCGTGTTTGATTTAAATCAGAAAGAGGGCACACACCTGTTTTTTCCATATGCCGCCTTCACTCGGCTTGTGTTCAACTTCAATCAATGAGCCCCATCGGACACGTCAGGCATTCCAGACCTAAGCTCTGCAGAGGCGTCGCTGACTTGAGTCGTTGATGTCACCCTCACGTTCAAGCCACCGGCGGTATGTGCAACGCCAATCGTTTTTTCAGGTACTCGCTTCGATGCTCAGTAAATGGCCAGACCCAGCGCTGTTGTTGCTCACCGCCTTGACGTTGCTGGTGGGGGGCGCTGCGCACCTTGGGCAGAAACCTGACTGGGCATCACTATGCTGGGCTGCAGGAAGCGTGGTGATGGCGGTGATCCTGCTCGTCGAGTTTGCCCGGCGACTGGCTCGAGGGGAGGCAGGTGTCGACTTGATCGCATTGCTGTCGATAGTCGCTGCGCTGCTGTTCCAGCAGACATTGGTCGCGGCGGTGATCGCCTTGATGCTGGCATCCGGGCGGACGTTGGAATTTTTCACCACACAGCGCGCCGAACGCGAACTGCGAGCCCTCGTCGACCGCGCGCCACGGACGGCCTGGTTGCAGGAGGAGGGCGGCTTACGCCAGATCCCTGTCGAGCAAATCCAGCCACATCAAACAATTCTGGTACGGCTGGGAGAGGTCGTGCCAGTCGACGGCTGCCTTCTGAGTGCGGCAGCCATACTGGACGAGTCGGCACTGAGCGGGGAGTCGTTACCGGTCACCCATCAGGAGGGAGAGTTACTGCCCAGTGGGGTATCCAATGTGGGTGCACCCTTCCTGCTCGCGGCCACAAGAACGTCAGCGCAAAGCACCTATGCCGGCATTGTCCGGCTGGCCGAGGCCGCGCGCCGTTCGCGTGCTCCTTTTGTGCGATTGGCTGACCGCTATGCGTTGTATTTCATACCGCTGACGTTGCTGATTGCCGCAGTGGCCTGGCAAGTGAGTGGTGATCCCTTGCGAACATTGGCGGTGCTGGTGGTGGCTACACCTTGCCCGTTGATCCTGGCGGTACCCATTTCCATCATGTCTGGCATTTCGAGGGCGGCACGGCGCGGGATCCTGATCAAGGATGGCGCGACGCTGGAAGCACTGGCCGGGGTAAAACAGGTATTTCTCGACAAGACCGGCACGCTGACCAGCGGCCATGCCCGCCTGCAGTCGATAGAGATCAATGGACTCGGCGATCCGCAACGCCTGCTAGGCCTGGCGGCTTCGCTGGCGCAAGCCTCGACTCATCCCATCTCCCAGGCCATTGTCGAAGCGGCGCATCAGCGCCAATTGCCCCTCAGCGTGCCGCAGGACGTAGAGGAAAACCCGGGCTCGGGGCTTTGTGGGCGCGTCGATGGCGTGCAGGTGCGTTTCGGTACGTTGTCTTTTGCTGATGACGACAACCCTGCAACCGAATGGGCCTCAGCCATGCTGCGCCACATGGATTACCTGGCGTGCAGCGGAAGCTTCATTGACGTGGATGGAAAACTCGCCGGCCTGCTCGTTTTCTCGGACAACGTTCGGCGCGAAACCCCGCAGACTTTGCGTCGACTGCGCAACAGAGGTATCGAAAAGATCGTCATGCTCACCGGCGATCGGCTGGAAACCGCGCAGATGATTGCGCTGTCTGCCGGGATTGATGAACTGCGTGCCGGGTTGACCCCAGAAGAAAAAGTGCGTGCTGTTGAGCAAGGTTGCCTGCGTGCCAGCACGCTGATGGTTGGCGACGGCATCAACGACGCTCCCGCACTGGCAGCGGCCAACGTCGGTGTGGCCATGGGGGCCGGCGGTGCCACTGCTTCTGCGCAAGCCGCTGGAATTGTGCTGCTGGTGGATCGTCTGGATCGTCTGGTCGAGGCACTGGACATTGCCCGACGCACCCGCTACATCGCGCGCCACCCGGTTATGTGGGGTACGACGAAGGCGGGCAGTTGACAGAGCGTGTTCGCCGCAAGCCCTACAGTGTGATTCTGCTCGACGAGATCGAGAAGGCGCATCCCGATGTGAACAACGTATTACTGCAGGTATTCGACGATGGGCGTCTCACGGACGGCAAGGGGCGTGTTGTGGACTTCAGCAATACGATCATCATTGCCACCAGCAACTTGGGCTCTCACGTGATCATGGAGAATCTTGAGCGCCCAGAAGATGAACGCCTTACGGATAAAGCGTTACGTGATGAATTAATGGGAGTCTTGAAAGGGCATTTCCGTCCCGAATTCCTGAACCGTATTGACGACATCATCGTGTTCCATGCCCTTACCCGTGACAACATCCGATCGATTGTGAGTATTCAGCTTGATCGGGTCATTCGAACCGCATCTGCACAGAACATCACAGTGAAAATTGATGACTCACTCATTGATCATCTGGCGGATGTTGGTTATCAGCCTGAGTTTGGCGCGCGTGAGTTGAAACGTCAGATTCGCCAGGCCGTCGAAACGCGGCTTGCGAAGGAAATGCTCGCTGACAAGCTGCAAGCTGGCGACAGTGTTGAGTTGGGTTACGACAAGGGGCGTAGCGAAGTGGTCTTCAATAAGGTGGAGGTGGATGCGCCAAAGACCTCCGGAAAGAGTAGTCCGCCAGACCAGCCAGATGATCTGGCACCTGTTGCGGAGACTGGGACTTAGCCTCAACACACTCACGTAACCTGGGAGCGGGCCTGTTGATCACGACGTGCAATGATGAACTGGATCCTCAAATGCCTGGACGAGCCCGGCAGACTGAAGACGCAAGTGTGGAGGGTTATCGTGTCAAAGCCGGAGTCTGAAGGGCGTGAGCGCAACTCGACGCTGAAAAATTTCAGACTTCAGTGGGCGCTGATGAATGCTTACGAACGTTTCGAACAATTGGTTGTTCTTGCGCTCAGTCTCATCATCGCGTCTGTGATTTTGATGGCGCTACTGCAGCTCTGTCGCAGGGTTGTGCCGTTGGTGATCGGTGGTGCGATTGACCCTCTAGATCACGATGTTTTCCAGGCCCTTTTTGGCTCAATCTTCACCGTGCTGATAGCCCTGGAGTTTAAGCATTCGATTGTGCGCCCGGCCCTACGACGCAACAGCATCGTTCAGGTTCGCACAGTGCTGTTGATCGCCTTGCTGGCGCTCAGCCGGAAGTTCGTTATTCTCGATTCTGCCGCTACTCCTGCGCTCACCATTGCCGCACTAGGATTTGCCACCCTGGTGCTCGGCATCGTCTGCTGGCTCTTACGGGAGCGTGATAAGGATGACTTACGAGAGAGTGATAAGGATGAATAGCTGCAAGGCTTTCTTCAAGCCATGCATACGCGCTCGGTACAAATGAAAGGATTGTTAGCTGGCCCTATGCGGTACGGACAGGGTGAAGTTACTGATGCCAACAGCGTATTCGCGAACTGACACCTGATTTTTAATGCACCTAGTGGAAATCCGACATTTACTTCACACGTTATCCCTAAAATAGTTCGAGAGCTTTTGGCGGAGGGCAATGCCATAAACAGACAAACAGCTTCCACACGTCGTTTAACATAATATACATTATGCGTAACAGGATATTTCAGAAGCAGGCTCGTTGCACAGGATTTCAACGCTCTAATCGTCCCAAGGAATACTCATCGAATTGCCAGCGTATCTGTCGTCGTCACTTAAAAATCAGAAAAATCATCTTAAAAAAATATTCTCGAAAATTCATGGGCCTAGGAAGTCACGAAAATGATTCTTCGTGGTTTAAGCATATGAAGTAATCGGTGCTGTTCCACTCAGTACATTGGACTCAACCCATGCACTACATCGATGAGTCCCATCTGACATTTTAGCTCTTCGCGGCCTCACGTAAGCATGCCTGTCGTCGGAGCCCGCAGATCTCGGAAGAAATCGCGGCGAATCGCCCTAGATTCGCGTGATCGTGCACCGTATGCGAGTTCGTCTGTTCGTTTGATATAAAGGGTCTTTTTGGTAACAGCTTGTTCGTTTACGGCATTGCTTACGCTACAGGTCCACGTGCAAACACGTCGCTGTGTGAAATCTGCGGCGTTCAGCGTGGAGTTGGTGCGCAGATTTCAAGGGCTGCCACACGTGGAAATCACAAACGCCGGTTGATTTACTTGCAGATGCTGCAGGTTTGGCGGTGCACGCCTTGCGCTTGAAGCCTGTGGAGCTTTCCTGCCACCAAATACCCTGGTGGCTCGCCAGAATCTGGTTGGATGAAAAGCTCAGTACAATGCTCGTCCGATACCGTTGTTAACCACAATTTTGACTTGTTAATCACCGTAGTTAACAAGTCAAAAAACAAGTTTACAGAGTAATGCTGAACCTGCGTGTTAGCCCTTGATTCTCCTGGCGCACCTGGGAATTCAAAGCTCCGCTATGCTGTTCGAACTCCGGGGTTTGCCAGTCGAAATGCATACCCCTATTATCACTTGCGTTTTACGGTCAACAGCGACCGTAATCATCGGGTTCGGTAGGCGTTTTCCCGCCTTATCTACCAATATAACATCGAGCTCAAAGGTGCAAATTTCAACAGGCTTTTCCATTGCTTGGCACCCTGTTAGATTGGGTTGGAGCTCATCAGAACGTCATGTCTGACGAGTGATTTGTGCTATTGAGGATAGTCTATGTATTACCAACCGCCTGAGGCACCTTAAAAGTCTTTATATGGAGAACATAAACCAACTCAACTAAACGGCTATTTAGTTGAGTTAAGAGACGATGAGCAATCTCTCCTCACGTACTTACTATATGGCCCGGGGATCTGTCGCTTGTGTTAGAGACGACTACGTCGAGCGCTATCTCGTGTATCACCACTTCCTAGAGCTCTCTCCCCTTCCTTCACCACAGTGATCAGTCGCGCATGAAGGTTTAGCTCAATTTATCTGACCCTATCGCGGATTCCACTCGAGATATTGCTCCATTAGTGGATCAGTCATTTCAATTTTACCCAGTTTATCCCAGGTCAGGATTGATCAATGATGGCCCCATCACTACTGAGGAGCCCGCAATGAATTCTCTCTTTTCCCAAGTCCAGCTCAGTCGCTACACCCTCTCCAACCGTATGATCATGGCCCCGATGACGCGCTCACGCGCCGACGATGACGGTGTGCCAAGCGAACTGGTTGCGACTTACTACGCTCAGCGTGCCAGCGCCGGACTGATCATCAGTGAAGGCGTGTTCCCCATCGCTATGGGCAAGGGTTATGTCCGTACCCCTGGTATCGAAACCGCCGAGCAGGTCGCTGCGTGGAAGCACGTCACTGAGGCCGTGCATGCTCGTGGCGGACGGATTTTCATGCAGTTGATGCACAGCGGTCGCATTTCGCACCCTTCGTTGCTACCGAATGGCGCCCTGCCACAGGCCCCTTCCGCGATCAAACCCGCTGGCCAGACCTGGACCGCAACGGGCCTTCAGGATTTCGTTACCCCCCATGCGCTGAGCGTGGTTGAGATTGCCGCAGTCATTGAAGGCTATCGCCAAGCGGCGCGTCTGGCCATTGAAGCTGGCTTCGACGGTGTCGAGTTGCATGCCGCGTCGGGCTACCTGCCTGAACAGTTCCTCTCGACTGGCAGCAATCAGCGCACGGATGAATACGGTGGATCGGTTGAAAACCGTGTGCGCTTTGTATTGGACGTGCTGTCCGCAATTGCGACGGAAATCGGTGGTGACCGGGTGGGTCTCAAGATCTCCCCTGAAATGAATTTCAACGACATCGTCGATGCCAACCCGCAAGAAACCTACACCTATCTGGTCGAACACCTGCATGGGCTGAATCTTGCCTATCTGCATGTCGCCCTGTTCGGCGCCAATGTCGACTACCACGGCTTGTTACGTCCACTGTTTGACGGCAGCTACCTGATCGGTGGCGGGCTCGATCAACACTCCGCCGAATCCCTGATCGCTGATGGCCGCGCTGATGCTGCCGTGTTTGGCAGCGCATTCCTCGCCAACCCGGATCTGCCCGAGCGTTTTCGCACAGGCGCCGAGCTCAATGTTCCGGACAAGAATTCGTTCTACGCACCGGGTGCGCAAGGGTATATCGACTACCCGACTTTGCCCGCAGCGGAACGCGTCTGAGGAGCACAGCCATGTTACCCATCGCACGCCTGCAGCGCATGAATCACGGCAGTCAGTTCCGGGCTTTCAGTCTGCGTGGAAGTCAGTTCGCCAAGCCTATCGACCCGTTCCTTGCTGTCGATCATGCCTGGATCAGCGGGCCAACTTTTCCACCACACCCACATGCCGGGTTCTCGGCTGTGTCCTATCTGTTTCTTGATTCCGAAACCGGGATTGATAACCGCGACGCGCTGGGCAACCGCAACCTGATTCGACCCGGTGGGCTGCACTGGACGGCGGCGGGTAAAGGGGTGGTGCACGAGGAGGTGCCGGCCGAGCCGGGCAAGACGGTGCACATGCTGCAGATTTTCATCAACCTGCCGCAGGAGCGCCAAGCGGACGCTCCGTTTGCGCTCAGTCTCGAAGCGCAGGATGTGCCCGTGGTGCGGTTGCCAGGGGTCAAGGTGCGCGTGCCGCTGGGCAGTTTCGCCCAAGTGTCGTCGCCATTATCGGTGCCCACCGAAGTGACCGTGCTGGACATCTCGCTCGAGGACGGCGCTGAAGTCAGCGTCCCGATTCCCGAGGGTCATGTGGCGTTCGTGATGCCGATTGACGGCGAAGTGTGGGTCGACGACCTCCCCTTCAATCTCATCGAGCTCACGCTGCCGGTGAATCTGCCGCTGCATGACGATCGCGCAGTCAGGTTGAGCGCCCCCAAGGGCAACGCCAAGGCTGTGCTGTTTTCAGGTGTCCCGTTGAATCAACCCGTGTATTGGCAAGGTCCGCTGGCACTCGCTTCTCAGCTTGCGCTGACCGAAGCCATTGATGGCTAACCGACAACGCGAAATCCGGCCGCAAGCAGGTTGGTTGCGATAGGAAGGCCAAGCTGGCCGATTCCCACCATACCGATGGTTATCACAGGCATTATTCGCCTCTCTTGTTGTTGTTCTTTTACGCAAAGCTTGAAGCTCGGCTAGGCGCTAACCTAGGCGCAGCCGGGTTTTGGAGCAAATAGCTCGGGTTATGAATAACTAGAAGCAAGCTTTATACGAAGGAACTGGAGTGGACTCGAAGCCTTAGGCAGCAGACTGGAAATCGATGATGAATGCGAGGAGGCAGCAATCGACCTGAGGCGTTCGATTACCTGTTATGACGGAGCAGAATCAAAAAAAACCGCGGCCGGCGGCAGCTCCATTCACCGTGCTCACCTCTAGAATGAGATGAATGCGGAACTGCAGGTACCGCGGCAGGCTGCGATCTTTTTCTGCACGCTATTTAGGCCACTGATGGATGCGAGGCAGGCACCATCAGGCTCACCGCCCGCACCGAAGCCCCCGCACTTAAGCCCAACGCCTTGGCGATTTGAGCGTCGACAATCAGAGTACCGGCTGCAACTCGCGCCGTTGCCGCAGTAATCCGGCAATCGGCAAACTGACGGTTATGAATCAAGTAAGTCGGCGCTTGCTCCCCCGGTGTGCCAATACTCAGTTGCAGTACCTGGCTATCGCGCACTGCACGAATATCCCCGGTGGCACACTCGATCAGTGGACCGCCGTCGAAGATATCGATGTAGTCACGATGCTCAATTCCTTCTGCCCTGAGCATGCCCAGCGCCGGTTCGGTGCTTGGGTATACCCTTCCGATGGCCGTTCGTGCTGTCTCCGGCAACAGGCAGGTAGGCAGCGGAAACTTGGGCATCAGTTCAGCGATGAAGGTCTTGTTGCCCAGCCCTGTGAGGTAGTCGGCATCGGCAAAATCCATCTTGAAGAAGTGACGTCCCAGACCTTCCCAGAAAGGTGAACCCCCCTCTTCATCCGAATAACCGCGCATTTCCGCAATGACCTTGTCACCGAAACGCTGGCGAAACTCCGCGAGAAACAGGAGAGTCGAAAATAAGATATGGCCCTGGGCTCTTGGACGCTCGAATTGGTTGTTCGCCGGGTCACTACGCAGCGGTAAGCGGGCGGCGGCAATCGTGAGCTTGATCCAGTCGGCGCGTATGAATGGGCATGATCCGTACGCCTACTTGAAGGACGTTCTCACGCGTCTGCCGACGCAGCGGGCGAGTGAGATTACCGAGCTACTACCGCATAATTGGGCGCCCGTCTAACCACGCAAGGTGTGCTGGGCAAACGCTACTTCGTATCCGACCGCTTGCGATTTGCGGAGACTATCTATCGGCTCCGCAGGGACGCCAAGGTTTGCTACCTCCCGGTTGTTGATTGGCCCTCAAAAACTCTATGCTCAGCCTCTTTGTTAACGTTGTCATACGGAAGGGAGCTTCTTCGCTCCTATTGAGGAGCACCTATGGGCACGCAGCTCGCTGCAGCCGGCATCCACATGGCTGGCATTGATTTCGATGTCCCTTTGCAACCAGGATCCGCCTTAGATAGTGATCAGTTATCCCGTGGCGGCTTTGCTGAGATCGCTACGTCCTCTCTCCGTAAGGTGCCGTCCACGTCGGGGTTCGTTCTATCAATTGAGGGCCCTTGGGGTAGCGGAAAAAGCTCAGTGCTTGCGATGATCCAGGCGATGCTTGAGCGTGAGGACACGCGTCATAGACCAGTCATCGTGCATTTCAATCCCTGGCTGATTGGTGAGAAGGAGGCCTTGCTACGCCAGTTTTTGTACAGCATCGCCAAGGCTATCAAGCTTAACGATCACAGTAAGGATGGCTTGAAGGTTGCTAAGGAACTCAAGGCTTACTCAAAAGTTTTTGATGTCCTCAAGTACATCCCAGGTGCTGAGCCGTGGGCATCATTATTCAAGTCGGTTATGGAAGCTACAGGCGATGCAACAGGAGCCATAGCCGAGTACAAAGCGCCTGATATCGAAGAAAAAAAACAGTGTGTTGAAGCAGCGCTTTTACGCTTTGACCGCCCTGTCATAGTGTTCATCGACGATGTCGACCGGCTCTTCCCTGCCGAAGTGTTCGAGATGATCCGGATCATCAAAGCGGTCGGTGGTCTGCCTCGAGTTGGATATGTTGTAGCTTGGGATTCTGCTTACGTAACGGGAGCGCTTACAAACCTGAACGTCCCACAAGCAAGCTCGTACTTGGACAAAATTGTTCAGGTCAGGATGCCATTGCCAAACCTATCATTGAGCGCGCGCGCAAAACTCTTTGATTCAGCCCTCGAGCGGCTTGATCCGAAAGCTACTCAGTCATATTTCGAGGGACAAGGGAAGCGGCTAGGCTATCTGTACCACTTAGGTCTACGCGACCTGCTGGAGCAGCCGCGTGATCTCGCCCGAGTGTTCAACGCTGTGCGCATGATGGAGCCACTTCTTCGGGGTGAGATTGTATTTGCTGACATACTTGGGATAGCCGCGCTATCAGTTAAGGCACCCAGCGTTTACGAGCTCCTGAAAAGCAAGCCGCAGCTATTCGTCGGACGCTTGCCTAACGAAATATTCTCTACAGAAGACGCTTTGAAAACGATTGGGAATGGATCAGACGAGCGTGGCCGCGCTTACGCTGCAAGTGCCAGTGGCGCCGTGGGAAAGGTCGTACATTTCCTTTTTCCCGAAGTGGCATCGGCTGAAAAAGGCTTTTCCATGGGTGAAGGTTCATATGCTGATGGAGTCATTTCGCATCCGTCACGTCTCGTCGTTGCGCTGCAACTGGGCGTAACAGACGGGGACGTCAGTATCAAAGCGGCTCGAAAGTATTTGCAGAATGCTGATCAGCGGAAACAGATCGTCGCCGGCCTTACACCTGGTATCTGTAATGAATTTTTAGACATGCTGGGGCAAGTAGGCTCGACGCTACAAAGTGATCAAATCCAAGATCTTCCGGAGATATGCATATCGATCGCGAGGCTTGTCGACTCTCGGTTGTTTGTTGAGCGCGCTTCGAACCGGGAAGGATTATTTGGCATGAGCATCGATGATCTGGCTTTGCAGCAGATCAAGCTTCTCACTAAATCGAGTAGCCCCGAGATCTCATTATCGATCTACGTGAAGGTTGCGGCGGATCCTGAAGCGCTCACCTGTGCCACCGAAATCCTGAGGGTCAGTTATGTGCCGAACGAAAAACGATACGAGAGTGACGTTCTGTTAGAGCAGGATTCGAAAGATAAGGTGATCGAAGCATACACCGGCAACGTACTGGCTGCGGCAGAGCAGCAGCGACTGTTTGAGAAAAACCATCCTGGTCGCATTCTTTGGACGGTCGCTCGCCTGGACTCCCGGATATGCAAGAAAATTTTTCGCATCGTGGAGAAATCTGATGGATCCTTAGATCAGTTCGCCTTGCACTTCTTGGGCCGCAGCTGGGACTCGTCCAAGGGGCATGCGTATGGTTTACCGCGTGAAGAGGCTGTAACTACAGCCTATTGTTCGCTGAGGACCCTACAGAGATACGCATCCAGGCGACTCGAGGATCCAGCACTTGGATATCCGGCACGAGCAGCATGGCAATCGGTCATTGAGGGCAAAAGCCTCTATGGCGTGGATGGCTCTGATGCCACCAGATGAGTCTCCACCATGCCGGCGCGGCCTGGGTACACTGCTGCTCACGTAGCCCATGATGGAGAGGAACGTTCGGAACACCTGTTTGATGAAGATGGCTCGCCGCTGACCGCGGTGAGCTTGAACGCTCTGGATGTGGGTGATCATCCTTGCAGTCTCATCACGCGTGCGATTTCGGTGTCCCTTCCGTTTGATTCAAAGCTCCAATACAGAGGGTTAGCACAAGCTCTCTTGCGCTAACCCTAGTATCAGGCCCTGCGGGACGGGTAGTCGGAAATGGCCAAACCTCCGAACCGAGGGATCTCAATGCCCTACAGCCACAAGGATTCGCTGCAGGAGCTCAGTTGCTGGCAAATGGTGGGCATCAACCCATACGGCTGTGGGTAGCTCTACTCTCAGCTCCTCCGACACCTCACACAGCGCCACCACTACAAGTGTCCGCTTGCCCACCTCTCTCAGTAGTGCTTCTTTTCCTTTGATCACCGAGTTGACATCTTCATCAATGATCAGAACGTGGAGTCTATCGTATGGCTGAAGAACCCCATGAGCTTGAGGGCGGTGGATTGAGCTGTGCATATTTTTATGCCAAGCGGCATCTGAAAGGTGTATCGCTAGCGTCTGCACTCGCCCCGCAAGTTCAAAGGAGAGGATATTTAGCCTTACTGGGTTCCAGACGCTCTCCCCTATGCTGCTCGGTGTCAATTCGTTTTCAGTGAAGCATGCCCGTACAAGCGCTTCACCTATGGGTGCAAGCTTGTTCTCGCGGACAATTTTCGCTGCCACCAGTGATTCGTGGTTAAGCTGCTCAATCTCATCTGTGGAGCTGAGACCCAGGAATTCCCGTTCTTCGCGCTGCCCACCTCCTTGGTGGGGCTTGAGTGAATGCCGTTTGGCAATGTAAGCCTTACGTGCCATCTGAAGCTGCGCGTGGGACAGCTCCTTCAGCGCAAGCATGAGAAATCGCTTCTCTCGGTTGCTGACTTTTCCTAAGGCGATGGCGGAGGCCATTGCGCCGTAAAAGCCTGCTTTTTCGGACTCAATTTCACTTAGGCAGGCACAGAGTAGCGCGTGGTAATCCTCAACATCCAAATTCTCCGCCGTGAAATCGTCGAGCTTTTCGCCAGCGACGAGGCGCTCGTGGAACTCCTCACATCTCCGCTGGGCTCTGCGCTCCATGTATTCAGCCATCTGTTCGACGCCAAGGCTGAGTAGTTCGTAGATCCCCACTGCAACGCTTCCTCCCGGGACAAGCCCTAGGCCAGCTTTGGTTACGCTTCCAGCGATGCTCGATATGATTTTGCTGTTGTCTTTATCTTGGGTCATTACGGTGCCTCTGAGATACTTTTGCCGCTGCAGCATGAACGAGCTTTACTCGGCTATTCAAGGCACCCACACAGGTAGTTTCGAGTTCACTGGCTTGTCGATGACGATCGCCAGGCTTTGCTTTGCTCGCGTAGCTGCTACATAAAGAGCCGCCGCGGACGTTGATTCCAAGCAGGTCTGCTTCTGGATAAATGCCTTGATCGGTGCAGTGGGAACAATCAGCACACGCTCGAATGTGGCACCTTTCGACACCTTGAAGTTCATGAAGTCCAGGGCGAACTCCTTGCCGGACACTAGGGTGCTGCGTAGACACTGGGGGCGGTACCGCTCGACGTATTGCTCGATATGCTGCGAATGCACAAGAAACACGCCATCATGCTCAGACACCACGTGGTTCGCTGAAGTGGTATCTGGGAAGCCCCATGACGCATCAAAAATGGTGTCAGAGAACATCACAATCTCGGTTCTGCAGCGGTAGGTTGTGTTCGCATAACTGATGCTCAGCAGCCCTCCCTTTTCGCGTTCCAAGAACCACTCAAGGGCACCTGCGTACCCATACTGTTTGTTTTTTTGCCCCCGCGGGTTGGTTGAGACCACCGCTTGGCGTACGTCGCCGACCATGCGGACATCGATCAGCGACTGAAGCAATTCATGGATGATCTCCCAGTCGTAGCCACTGAGATCTTGCACTTCATCGATCAGTATTTCGTCGTAGAGGCACTCCAGCCTACGGAGTAATGCTGGCGTGGCCTCCATCAGTTCTCGAGCGAGCCGGCCGAGCTCGCTTGAGTTTAGCCTCATGCACCTGCTGAGGGATCCGCTTTCATACTCGTTGCGTCCGTGCCGGCAGGTAAACCGCGCGTAGCAAGCGCCCAGGGTCAAACCAAGTCAGCCTCCAAAGTTTGCTCATCCACAATGTCATCTGGCTGGAATATTCCTGTCGCCGTGATTTTTTCCCGAGCATCTTCGATGTCATGCACGAACATGACTACAGCGAGATCCTGAGTAGCGCGAGAACAGCACACGTAAAAAAGTCGTCGAGTGCGCGCCATGACGCTGTCATTTCCTTCTGCGATATTCTCTAGATCTCTTTCTGAAAGCCCGGCAATGCCGAAGTACTTTTCATAGGAGAACAGCTTCTGTCCCTGCCCCTCTTCATCGTCTATTAGCACTAGAACGCGCTCGAACTCTGCACCTTTCACACCTTGCTGGGTAGCAAAAGGAGAAAGGTCCTCAAGGTAGTGATGATAGCCAACCAGCTCACCGACCCCACAACCTAAAAAGGCTAACACCGCTGGCGTCTCAGGATCGTCATCGTCATCGTCATCGGCGAAATCTGCCTCCAGGTACTTGGTCCATGCTTCATCCAATTGCAGCAACCTCTCGCCCAGCGAGTAAACAAGAACATCCCGTAGCGTTGCGTCACTCGAAAAAATGAGCCGGGCCAGTTCCGTGGTGCTTCCTTGCAGCGCCCGCAACACCGCTACGGGATCGGCACCAGATAGAGTCATAGGCTCCAATAAAGGACACTGCGAACGCAGGAGATTCATCACATCCAGTTTCCGCCCCTCTGAAATAGCCATTGCCAAGGGAAGTAGGTAATTCAGGAATGGTCGCAGCGGCCATGAGGACCCGTCCTTGAGGCCATCTTTGATCGAAGACGGTGCTTTGTTGTCATTCAAAGCCGAGTAGAGATTCGGGAAGCCTAGCCTGGCAGCCGCCATCCTATGCACGACAACCAGCACCCGGACATCCGCCGCAGGGTCATCACTCATCCAGTGATCGTCATTGTTAATCCGCCGGTTCCACTCCCGAACCTTGGCCAGCTTCGAACTGCGATGTTCATCCGCTTTCAGCAGGAATATCCGTGCTGATCCTGCGACCGAGACATGGTGGCCATCAATCCATTTCATCCTTCCCCGTGTCTGTGACAGACCATCACCGGGCTCCCGGATCGCATTCACTACGTCGAGCACTCGCTGTGGACATCTGAAATTTTCAGGCTTGGTGATTTGCTGCCAACCTGCGGCCGCTTCAATACCACCAACACCCTCAAGGTAGATTTTCTGCATCGGATCACCAAAGAATCCGAGGCAAAACTCGACCGGAGTCGTTTCTGCAATCCTGCGAAACGCTGACACCACATCCGGCCGAGTATCTTGGCTTTCATCGATGAAAAGGACCGGGTATTTACTGGCGATGACGTCCCGTAGCAACTGGCTCCGTTCGATTAGCTCAACAGCAGCCACAATCACATCAACGTGGCCTAACACACCTCTGCCAAAATCGCTCCCGGCACTGTAGGTAAAGTGCGTTAAATCCCCTACGGTCTCAAGATGTCGTCGGTAACGCGCAATTTCCCGCACGAGACGCTCACGAGTTGCTGCCTGTGTTCTGGGCTTGTCATAGTGCTGCTGTGCACCATCGATTTTCTCTTGAATCCGCGCGGTAACCCAAGCCTTCAGGTCGACTTGGAATGGACGTATCACAGTCCAAAGAAAGCTGTGGATCGTCGAAACGTGAAATAGTGGATCGTTTCCTACATCGCCCCAGATTTCCTTGACGGCGACGTCAGTGTAGGTAATGCAGGCGACTCTCTGACCACGCGTGTTGAGCCCAATCCTTCGTGTCTGACCAAGGTGCGCAAGTGCCTTCACCAGTGACGTGGTCTTACCCGACCCAGCGCCGGCAACCATTATGAAGCTGCGTTGGGGGCGCTCGTCCAAGCACGCCCTTAAATCAATATCCGCCTGAGTGTCTGGTTGGCCTATACGTGCAGTCATACCTCCTCCCCTTCGTGAGGTTCATGAGCTGCTTGCGCTGCGAGCAACGGCGGGGCTACCTGGTCTTCCAACCACTTAAGACCTTCCGAGATATATGCCGGCACCATCCACGAGGATGGCTCTTGCGCGAGAAGGCCGAGAGCGAAATCAGTTTTGCGAAAACTTGAGCTTTTGACCTTACGGTACAAGCGTTCCGCCATTTGCTCGATGTCCAGATTGTTGCGACCTTTAACACGTAAACCGAGATCCTTTCGATCCAGGTGTTGTGTCCAGGTCAAATTTTGCAGTGCGAACGCTTCCTCCAACGTTCTGCCTGTTCTCGACTGTGTGACCTCACGCCATGTCACTTCAACGGGAGTTTGGTAAGCAACACGCACAAGGGCTCCGTTGTTTTCCCCGCGAAGCTGAATGCGCTGATCCACAGTCGCAGCCAGCAGTTCATTGATCGTAGTCTGCCCCGGTAGCCACTTGATCAGAGTCTGATTGGAAGTAAGGGCTCCAGCTTCGTGAACCATGCAGGCTGAGCGCCCTGTGCGCATGGCTTCGGCTTCATCGTCGTCATCAGGATCTGCGTCCGCGGAATCCTCATCAATAGGCAGTTCAGCACCTGCTGGCAGCTCACGGACCGCTGGAGGGTAGACGCTGTCAATATCGGTCACGATCAGCGAAGTGAGACCCAGAAACTCAATCAACTCTTTAAATCGATAGCCAAACGCACCACCCACCTCCAATACGCTCAAATAGTTTGACTGAAGCCTTCGTGCGGCTTTAGCGATCATCTGCGGCATCAATAGCCGTTCAACGTTCCCCTCAACCAAAATAGCTGCATCGGCGAAGAACAGGTCGCAATGAGTCAGCCTGAGATAACGCTCGAGGAAATCCCTGGTGCGGTCGTTTGGGTCTTCAGGATTAGCAGCTGCCTGGTAGAAGGCGGCCATGCTGAGCACTTGAGATTCCTGGACGCCAATATCTGCGGCACGCCGGAAATATCGAATCGGCGTAAAGCCTCGCTCGTACAGCACGTGCGGTGAATGCGTCGAGACGACAAGCTGGCTGGTGCAATACGGCTCGTCTTCTTCAGGTACGGCGAGAATATCGAGCACCTTCCGTATGAAGACCTGTTGTAGCTGCGCGTGAAGATGGGCTTCTGGCTCTTCGATAAAGATCAGATGCAGAGGTGGACGGCTGTCCTCGATGTCCAGCCACCTACCGTGTACATCAAGCAACTCTACAACCATGTAAATCAGGTTTTTGAAGCCGAGCCCGTTGTACCTGTCCGGCAAGGTTGCCGTAATCTCTGCCGCTCCAACCGCGCCTAGTGCATAGTGGACACGTGCTCCCTCATGGCTGCTGAGAATGGTTGCGGGGTTCAGAGCAGTTCTGATCAATAGCCTTGGGTTGTTCACTCCGGGATAGCCCAGATCAGCCAGTCGCTCCAAAGTGGGACCGAAGACTCGCTCCAGATGGTCATTCAGCAAACTTTCGGACTGATAAAGCGCTCGCTGAGCATCGTAATCCTCACCGCGTTTTTCAAGATTCCGTTCATAGAAGCGGCTCAAACAGCGGGATAGATCTTCGGATCGTGACCCACCGTTGGAGTCGGAAAGATGACGCTGGGCATGCAAACAATCCACCTTAACCAGGCTCGCCAGCACATCTTTGCCACCGCGACCTTTGTCGGGAGCCATGCGCAGGGGGTCGTATCCATCGCGCTGGCTAAAATCGGAGTCAAATCCGGCGAAATCGAGAACGTAGTAGCGCAGTTCGAAGTCCCGCCGCAGCCTGTCAGCCGCGGTATCGGAGATGAAGTCGCAGAGATTACGTGGCCGCGGGTTGTACTCCCTTTGAGCAACGGCGGCTTCCAGCATTGCCTGTGCCGCAATGTTTGCACCTGGCTGCGCCTGAGCGCGCCGTGCGCTGGCACGCGCTTCCTGAAAATTGTTTCGTAGAAGAGGTGCATCTATCGCTGCGAGCTCAACGCGGATGCCAACTCGACTACCTTGCCACTCCAGGCTAGGCAGCAAATCGACCACGCGATGCAAATCAGCAGGGTTCACACTGAACCAGATGTCGATAGAGATGGTAGGTAGTTCAGCCTCCTCAGTTCCCTCTCCGAACGCGTTGATGGCATCCCAGCATTCTGAGCTGAAGTCATGAAGGGTGAAACGATCTTTGGAAGCGGAGGTGAATAGCTGCAAAGCATGCGCTGCTGAAGTTTTGCCGCTGTTGTTGGCTCCGACGAAGATGGAGATGTCGGCCGCCAGATCGATGCGAGTGTCCTTAAGACGACGGAAATTCCGAATCCAAACAGTCTCGATATGCATATTACTTCGCTCCCTGAAAAAATTGATGCGGAAGACTTACTAGCTGTGATCAGTTTTTGCCAGCAGATTTCGTCCGAAATCGCCAAAGTGCTTAATTGCACTGACTTAACCGGCTATTTGCATCCGACTTGACCATCCGTTTGCATTCGTCCTGACTAGTCATTTGCACGGTATTTGACCAATGCATTTGGTGGTCGTGACCGGCAGATTTCGACTCATAGCACCCTGGGGCGACAGGCAGAAAACGACCCATAAGGGACGCTCGGACCTGTCTATGAAACGAGGGGTTTCTATGAAGAAATACAATTCCGTTCTGCTGCAGGTATTCTATGGCTGGAATTATTCCTGCCGGACGCAGAGGGACGCAGACCATGGGACGCCCGGAACGAACACGGTTCCAACTCAGGAAAATCGGATTTTCTGAGGCCAACGCCATCTTCATAGTGGATTGCCTGGGTGAGGGGGACTTACAGACGGGCCGCAGTCGGCTGCAGGGAATGCACGACCTACTGCTTGAAATGGACCCGGACAAGTACGACTACTTTCGCGATTTCGCCCGTCATTTCGAAGCATCAAACGCTCAGCAATTCGATGAGAGTCTTGGAGAGATTGTCCGGCTTTGCCGCATTGGTATCCGGCCTATCCTGTTCATAGATGGGCATGGACATCCGGAAAAAGGTCTTCGCCTCCCTTCGGGAGATCATGTGTCATGGCTGGACCTGCTTTGCTATTGCCGGAAGATTATTCAAACGTCAGCTGGTGAGTTGACCGTGATAGTTGCCGCCTGCCATTCCATGAAGGCCATCAAGCACCTAGGTGAGGAAGACCGCCTACCGTTTGCCTTCTACTACGGCTACCCATCAACTGTTTCGGCCGGTGCCATTGCCGATGATACAAAGGTGATCTACCAAAGCCTGCTGCGCGATGGCGGGGAAACGGCAATGAAGGCAGATTTAAGGCTGCAGATATTCTCGGAATACGAACACGTCGAGACGCATCTAGCAACAGCTCTATTGATGGCGAGTGAGCCAAGCATCCTAGCTGGCCTGATGCCTGGGCTATCGAGGAGCAATGTTTCCCGCATGTTCGAACAAACAGCTCTCAGTCAGGGGCTGCGGTTGGCGGGGAAAAGAAAGGAGTTGAACTCAATCCTGAATTCTGGTCATCTCGCGGTCGAATTGGTGAGTAAACGAATGCATGACACCCGCAGGCTACAAATGATTATCGAGGACATCCACCGGTTTATTGCCGGTGGTGCCGATATTCAGTCAACGTCAACAGACTGAGGAAAGCGACATAGAATTGATACGCACGTTGCTACATCTTGAATCGCCCCTAGTTTTGTAGACGTTGAGCGACTGCTCTTGGCCGACTCCAGCCCTTAATGGGGAGCGTACAACCTACTGAATCGACTTGCGCCGTATCTACGCGCGCGGATACCGACGTTACCTTCAGGAATTGGACATTGTCGCCGCGGGTTTTCGGGATCTTGGCTTACGCTTGGTCACGGGAACCTGGCGTAGCTGCGTCAATTGCTGTTCCAGCGTATCGGCACGAGCCTGCTGTGCCGCGGCACGCTGCTGGGATTGACTGAGCTCGGTTTGGATCGACTCCAATCGCTGCTGCAACTGCTCGACATGCCGTCCGGCCTCTTTGAAGTGGGCAGTCAAGGCCTTACCCTCCTCCCGCGCGCGATCGACCTCGCGGTGCGCACGATCCTCCACCCCGCGCACGTAGCTCTCTTGCGCGACGCGCGCCTGCTCGGCCTTGAGCCGCGCCTCCTGCAGATCCTGTTGTAGTGTCTGGAGGTGCTGCTGCGCCGCGCTACGCTCGTGCAGCAAACCTTCACGCTGCTGCTGCAAGTCCTCGATCTGCGTCTGGCGCTGCGCCAACAACAGTTCCAGATCCGCCAGCCGCGTCTCGGCGGCCTGGCGTCCGGCCACAGCCTCCGCCTTCTGCTGGCGAAACTGTGCCGCGTCTCGGCGCGCCTGGTCCTCCACAGCCGCTACTCGTTCGCGCTCGGCATCCAGCACTTGTCGGTGCTCGACCAAGCCCTGTTCGACTAAGCCTTGCGCCAGGTGAATTGCCTGTTGCCACACGCTGACAAAGGCCTGCGACACCTCCGCCGGCAATGCGGGCAGTCGCGTTTCGCCATTCAGACGTTCAGCCAGGCGCCCCCACCATTGATCAAGCAGTCCGCCGACCCGCGCCGGACTACCACGGCCCAGCTCGAGGCGCACCCGTTCCACCGTCGGCCGTTCGCCACGCGCCAGCACGGCATCCGCGGCAGCAAACACGTCGTGTTCCGGTACTCCTACCGCCATGGCCCACCTCCAGCTATATTAGGTCTGATAATAAAAGATTATCCGACGTTATTTTCTAATTAATGGAATTATCATACGTTGAACGTATTAAATATTACAGACCAATTACCCTTGGTCGACGAAGCCCCGCTTGACCTGCTTGTTCTGGCGAGCAACGCTCAGGCCGCCGCGTCAGCGTTCCTCGCCGCCGGCACCGCGGCCAACACCGTACGCAGCTACCGCAGCGCCCTCGCCTACTGGTCGGCCTGGCTGCAGCTGCGTTACGGCCAGGCGCTGGGCGATGCGCCGCTACCGATCACGGTCGCCGTGCAGTTTGTCCTCGATCACCTGGCCCGGCCGTTGGCCGACGGCGGTTGGGTCCACCTGTTGCCACCGTCAATCGACGCCGCACTGGTCACCTCCCGGGTCAAGGCCAAGCTGGGGCCGCTGGCGTTCAACACGGTCAGCCACCGTCTGGCGGTACTCGGCAAATGGCACCGGCTCCAGGAGTGGGACAGTCCATGCGAGGCGCCGGCGCTGAAGACCCTGCTCCGTGACGCGCGCAAGGCGCAGTCACGCCAGGGCGTGAACGTGTGCAAGAAAACCGCGATCGTGCGCGAGCCGTTGCAGTCGCTGCTCGCCACCTGCGACGACGGCGTGCGTGGCATTCGCGACCGCGCCCTGCTCCTGCTGGCCTGGAGCGGTGGCGGTCGCCGTCGCTCGGAAGTGGTCGGCCTGCAAGTCGGTGATGTGCGCCAACTGGATGCCGACACCTGGCTGTACGCCCTGGGCACGACCAAGACCGATACCGGCGGCGTGCGCCGGGAGAAGCCGCTGCGCGGCCCGGCCGCAGCCGCGCTGGCGGCCTGGCTGGCGGCGGCACCGGCCGATTCCGGTCCGCTGTTTCGCCGCCTGTATAAAGGCAACAAGGTTGGTAGTACGGGATTGTCAGCCGATCAGGTGGCACGCATCGTTCAGCGTCGTGCCAAGCTGGCCGGGCTGGAGGGGGATTGGGCGGCGCACAGCTTGCGCTCGGGGTTTGTCACCGAAGCCGGGCGCCAGGGCGTGCCGCTCGGTGAAGTGATGGCCATGACTGAACACCGCAGCGTGACCACGGTGATGGGTTACTTCCAGGCGGGTTCGTTGCTCAGCAGCCGTGCCACGTCATTGCTGGTGAATAGCGAAGCGCTCACGCAAGGCGGTCAGCCGAAGGCTGAAACTACCGAAACCGACTTAGGCGAAGAATGACACTCCTGGTATTCGTCTATATTACCGGGCGGATGCTTTGTTCCGCGCACGCTTCCGGGTCGGCTTTGCCAATAACGAGCACTTCAATGCCTCCAGCGTCTGGTCTGGCTCAAGGGCCAGGAAGCTTTCAGCGATCAACGTCAGCGGATGAATCTGCAGAACAGAGGCCAGCTCCACCACCTTCTCGAGCGTGGGGCATTTCTTTCCCCGCTCCAGGGTGCTGAGGTAAGTTCGGCGGCTCACGTCGGAAAAATCTTCTTGGGTCAACTTACGCTCCAGCCGTCGCGCCTTTAACGCCGTCCCAAAGGCCTGTTTCAGTTCCATTTGCATTACTCACAAAAGGAACGATGAAGCCTTTTTGAATACTTTAGAGCTACAATCTATAGGGTTCGTTTTATGAGGGCGTCGCGATGTTTTTTACTCAGCCAGGTGCAGAGCTCCATCCACCTCTACCCTTTGATCTCAAAATTAAACGATGGGCAGTGGTCGAACAGGACCTAGAAAATCCCTGGTTTCATGTGAGCATCAGGATGACGGAAGAAGACATCGAGTTCGGTCGCACCCTGCTGGTCTCCGACGTGGAGTACCTGGAGAGAGTACTCAATGAAGTCTCGCCGTTCGGCTCGGTGTGTTCGGTAATGGTCATGACCCCGCCCCGCATGAATGCTTCGGCACACTGGCGCATGGAGCACGTGTTGGCCATCAACACTGTGCCAGATGAACGCTCAGGACCGCCCCACGTTCGCCTGATCGTGGAGCATGGGAAGACCTACGACCTGCTTCGTGGCAAGACTGTCGAGAAGACAGGTGCAATATCACAATGCATCTATTCAGCCCCGAAGCTGGGATAGCTCCACATTGCATAACACTGATAAGGCACCCTGAAGCGCCCTCCTCACCAATTTGGCCTGATCAATTGCATAGGGGTGGTGCTGGACGATAACTCACAAAACAACGCTTTTAACCCGGCTCCAGCAGGCTTCGATAACGAAACGCCCAACGAAAGGTGCGGAGCAGCATTTGTGCTATGTGCCCGCGAGGGATGTAAGTTCACCTCATAGCAATTCGCCGCGACAGCATCCGCACGATCAAGCTACCGCAGAATACGCCAGCGATTGCTTGCAAGACTGTCACGAGTCGCCGTATAGGCGATCCCCGAACAGGGCACGAAACCCCGGTCCCGCGCCGTGTCGCACTTCAAACCAGGCGCGAAGTCCCCAATAACTGCCGTCCAACAAATTCCGATAAACTTGCTCGGGACTGTCAGGGAGATTATGACCAAGCTCTCGGCAACTCTGTACCATCTGCGCCCACCAGTAGTTTGAATTTTTCAGCTTCAAAACATAGCAAGTCACACCCATCGCAATCAACCGTATCCATGCAGATGAGTATCTATCCGACTGTTCTAAAAACTCATCCACACCAATGTCTGTCCATTTGATTTTTCCGTATTTTATCAATCCAAAGTTCTGCGAAAGTACATGCCCGATGGGGAAGGCGTCGCAAAATTCGGTGGTGGGGCGCATAGCCAACCTCATGAGATCCTGTATAACTGGCAAACAGCCGAACTTAACGCTTTCACCGCTCAAATGGTTCGTCACCAATTGTTGCAACGCGAGTGCCAAGTTGCTTATAGCCAACTTAAAAGTCATTATTGGTTTCGCTGCGCCAGGTATTAGCGTTGCGCGATGCCTGGCAGACAGTGGTAGTTCGCCGTGTCTAGCATTAAAAAACAGATACTGGTCAATTGACGTGCGTTTTAAGGCGTCAGCAAAAGCATCACCGAATTTATTGCCCATAGTTTCAAAGGCATAAGCAGTGTTCGGAATATCCACCATGCGCACTCCGTGGCGCAGACAAATTACGCACCAATAATGCTCCCAGTCAGACCGCCAGTAACATTCATGCAGGGTCTGCATGTCGCGCACTAAGCAATGGGGGCAGTAACTGGTTCTGCTGTAAAACGGGACAATTGGCCAGAACGACTCGTACTGATTACGATATAATTCGGCCGGCATCAGTAAATAACTTCGTAATTTATCTGGTTCCAGCTCATAAAGTTTGGCTCCACTAGCACACCGTTCAAATGCGGATTCAACGATTTTCTTAATGGCTCGAATTTGTATTTGGGAAAAACTTTTGCTGTTCAGTTGCCGAAATATCCACGACAGCATTGATTCATTGCGGTATAGATTACTCATGATTTCACCAAGGGAGGTATGGCGCCCCATCCGAGCTTTAACATTTTAAGATTAACAGCCTCTACCCCCTCAACGATCGACCAGATAGCCGCCCGCTGAATCAGTTTGATGATTCCGTCAGTAATTCCGTTGGTGCACTCTAAAATAAACTTAAGCTCTTTTCGCGCAGCCAAGTTCGATTGGTTTTTGAGTGGGAGAGTTGCCTGAACTCCGGATAGCCACGATCTAAGCTCTGCATTTTCCTGCCAGCGGGTTAATGTGAAATTCTCGAATCGGCGCTGCAGTTGCTTATCCGATGCCAGAGCATTGGCTGCCCGGTCATTACCCAGCGCTATTACCGAGATATGAAAAGGACTGCCACCTAACGCCCGTAAAAGCGCCAAATTTTTACTGACATCTGGACGGGTAGCCAAAGTCAGGTTGTTTATCTCATCAATGACGATGGCGCGAATATTAAGCGCCCTTATCGCTCCTAGCATCAGTTCGTCGGTGATGTTGTTCTCAGAGAACTGCATGCCCGCCGTCAGCGCTGAAAACAACAGCATTTTGAATTTTTTGTACTCGACGTCTGCGCGAAGTTTTAATATGACTACACAAGGTTCATTGACACCCTCTTTCAGACCAAAATGACGACCCAATCGATCGACCATGGCGGTCTTGCCCATTCCAGACTCACCTGAAACCAATAAACACAACGCTTGATTTTTGGGGGGCATTTTTAAAACAGTTTCTACCGCGTTGCGAATGTTGTTCCACTGTTCATGGGGCACCCATACATCTTCGTACACCGCGATCGTACGATCGGCGTCCGACACTGACATCAACCCTCTGCGGTACTCAGCAATATGGTCATGCATCGCTTATCTCCAAAAAACGAACGAGTTATTCTTCTGGCTCATAAGGTATAATTGGTTGGGTATAATCGAGACTTTTTTTGGGGCGCTGGGTTTGCTTTTGCTTTTCCAGCATCTGTTCAATGGCCAGGCCAGTTGACAGCTTTGATGTCTCAACGACTTTCCTGAGCCTTTTAGTTGCGTTGGCAGCACTGTTGACCAGTTCTCGATTAGCCAGAATTTTTTCGAATATTTCCGCTTCGTTCTTCGGCGGACGCTTGCCTTTCTCGCGTATAAGCTTAAGTTCTTGTAGCGTAATATCCGGCAAGCCCACATCTGAATAGGGAGCCTGCATGTATCGACCCTCGCCATCACGGACCCACACTTGCCGTAGCGACAGGGGGTTGTATTTAACGACAAACTTTATTTTACTGCCTACTAGCGGTTTGAAGTCGTCAGACCAATACCAAATCTTGTTCAGCACAAGCCCAGAACGGGAAATGGCACGAGTTTCTTCCGGAAGAAAATCAACAAAAAACTCGAAGGCATCGCTGAGTAATGGCGGATGGCTCAACCCGCCGGTAGAGTCCGTATAAGATTCAAGCCACTTCTCATGCGGGCTCATGCCCAACATACGATGCTCCTCCAAGTGATAAATATTGATCGCACGCGCGAACCAAACGTTAAATTCCGAAAATGTCAGGGCCGCTTCCTTTTCGCTGTCGTAGTCACCTCGCATCACCACGTTAGACAAGGTCGCGCCTGGTAAATACTTTACATAGCCCATCTGAAACGTTCCGTTTAGGCGTTCTATATGCCCTCCCCAATGCGGAGTTCTGACTCGCCTAAAGCGCAAATCAATACGGTGTTTTTTTGCCGCATAATGAAAACACTTAGCCTTAAACTCTTTGGCGTTATCCATACCTATGGCCTTGGGTTTTCCATAATAAGGAAAAGCGATATCGTCCACACCAAGACTTTTAAGCCATTCACGCTTGGGCATCACCGCGTGCATAATGGCCATGGCGACACTCACCGAACTAGGGGCATGAATAGACAAATAATAACCCATAACCACTCTTGTATGGACGTCGATAATCAGCGTCACCCAGGGACGGCACAAAGCCCTTCTAGTCTGCTCATCAACGATAATACAATCGATGACCGTATGATCCATCTGCCAATATTCGAGTGGTTCTTTAAGTTTAATTTGTTTGGGTCTGCCATCATATTTATCAGCTGCGGCTTTTTTACCTAATTTTAGGCGCGTTAGGTCTTTTGCGGATCTTTTACTGTTGATTCTCTTTCCGATAGTATTAATGCAGGGCACCGGAAGATTGGCGGCTTGACACATTCCCTTTACTAACGTGTGTACTTTTTTTCTATCAGCCCCTGGCCCATTCCATTCAGTTTCAATACAGCTACTGATGATTGACTCTACGGCCGGACTGAGTCTGCGTGTGCCCCTCTTCTGCCCTCGTCTGTAACGCATCAGCGACCCCGGACCAGCATTAACGTCGTAATCAGCGACTAAACGGTAGCAATAGGGCTGACTTAGACCCAAGCGCCGGCTCACCCTTATTACTACCTCCTTTAGGCTGCCTTCTTCTGTAATGCACTGGCTAATCACGTCAAACCTTCGTTTTGCCTCACTCATCTCTGCGGACAGCTCTGATTCATCTCGTCCAATTTCTTTTTTATTAATCTCAGAGATGATAGAAGCATGCGAAATAGATTGCAGATCGGCGATTTCGACGATCAGGTAAGCTCTGTTCGTTATGTCGTAAATCTGGACTTTATCGATTGAGACAGAACGTGCGTATTCACAAATTCTCCCTTCGTATAGAACCTTCTCGCGGCTGATTATTTTCTCCATCGTCCCACCTCGACAAGCATCAGATACGACAGACAGCAATATAGGCGAGTTTTCCGATATCGCTCGCAAGATGTACTATCGTAGATCGTGACAACGGTACGCTGTCAACTAGTGCGTTTAACGCACCTATAATGCAGAAGAACTACTCACTTTTCATTGGTTTACCCTGTCGGCTATCCACCGGCAAACAAAAATTTACACTTCGCCTTTGACGGCCAGAGTATGATTTTGTGTTGGTCGCACTATTGAATGAGAGCACCTATTCATCACTTGTCGGCTTCACCCATCGTTTTTTCCTGCGCTAAATGACTACCACAACTGCTGATAGAAACGACTTTTTATGGTTCCGGCCGCCGGATCCCAGAAGACCAATGAGCACCGTTTTAACAAAAACCATCCCGTCGATGTAATTTCCTACTTGTCAGCGATTTGGGTCTTAATCAATATTCCAGTGTGATGACCGTGCAGATCAGAAGCCGGGGTATTCTCAGAGACCGTGACTTATCTAGCGCATTCAATATATTCGCTTCGCACTACCAAATAAGAGGTCTGTAAACCATGCCTACACAGTCTCCAAGCGCGCAACTCAAGAGCACTCGTCAATGGGTGCATGATTACGCGGCGCGTCTGCTCGCGCATGGGGAAGAGGTGCGTCAGTCGGCCATTCGTGAGTTGATAGCCGCCGAACATGGCATCACCGCATCACCCAATTTGGTTACCGATGAGATCAAGAAATTTTGGGCCAAGGCCGGTCCGACACTAAGTGCACGTCTACGCCGCCCTGGTATCCCCGACGATGTGTGTGAAAGCTTCGATAACATCTGGGGCATTGCCCTGAATGCCGCCCTCGCCGGGCACGAGGCCGAGCGGTTGCAACTCCAACAGCAGGTGGATTTGGCGCTCACATCGGCCTTTACAGCCCAAGCCAATGAACAGGCCGCCATTGATAGGTTCGATGGCCAAACTAGAGAAGTGGAAGGCCTTAGGTCGGACAAGACCTCTCTTTTGGAACGATTACAAGCAAATGACACCGAACGCAAAAATCTGACATCTAGACTTAAGGAGATCAGTGATCAAACAGCGGCACAGTACGCAGTGCACATGCAGGAACAGCAAAGGCTGCAAGGGGTCATCGACAGATTACAACACCAACTGACTGACCTGAGAACTAGTTCGCAGCGGGAGTTGACAGCGTTCGCGGAAAGTCACCAGAACGAACTGGTCAAGACGCAAGACTTCTTGATGCGAGAAACGGCCAGGGTTCGCGATGAAGAGAGGAGCAAAACCGAGAAGCTAACCAAAGAGCTAGAGCGGGAGCGGAATGAGAAAGATCAGTTGCAGCACATGCGATCGAAAGCCAGCGATGAGGCGTCGCAACTCCGCGGCCGCCTTGAGGCTACTGATCGCAACCTGGACAAACTGGAACTGCAAAACGCCCAACTCAGCGAGCAGAATAAAAAGTTGCAGGAAGCGCTGCTCGAACGCCTCAGTGTCGAAATAACGCCCGATCAGTAGGAAAAAAGCTGACGACCATCGGCAACAAATTATGACTCCTTGGAAGCAGACGCATTGATATGTGGCCCGTTAGATTGCTTGCACCGCGCTAGTCACGAGCACCTCGTCTTCAGCAGACAAGCTTTCTTTCCACCGTTTAAATATGACCTCTTTTGCTCGCTCCTCGGTGATCCCAGTAGTGTCGAGTTTTAGCTTATTGATCGTCCAGCGCCCCTTCTCACTCAGTCCCTTAATCAACACTGGCAGTTCATTTTTGTCGTTATCGAATGCAATGTGGCACTTCACCCTATCTAGATAGGGGTGCACTAGGAGAAACTTACATTTCTCGTAGTCAGCATCCAGGATAGCAATTGTAGGGGTATCCGATTTGTTCTCAAACCCATTGCAATATTCGCACGCGAGAACAACGTTGATTGGCAGGAACGTCCACACTGGATGAAGCGCTTTAGGTGCGATGTGATCTCTGTGGATGGTTCTACGACCTTCTCGGCCTAATGGCAATCTACACCATGCGCAAGCATTCGCTTGAATGGCTATTCCCTGAGCCAGAATCTCGTCGCGAAACTGTTTGACAGGCTTTGATTTACCTTTCCAGAGTATAGGCCGCTTATTTAGCGGATAAGCATCGAGCTTTTTCATTACATCTGCAGGAATGGTTGCACAACGCGCAAGCCGGATCATGATCTACCCTCGATGTCACCACTGATGACATCATAGATCCTATCCAGAATGACATTCATGGCGATGTTGTCAGGTGCGCACACCCTTTGAAGCCTGCCGAATATTGCCTCCAGTCGTTGCTTATCTGCATTTTCGTTCATGGATATGATGCGTAGTGCCTCGCGCAGGTCATTTTCGACGTAAAAATTCCCCGATGTCGCTACACCGAATGCACGATATAGAATATTTTCAGGCGATCGTCCGTACACATCACCATCAAAGAACTCGAAATCCCACTTGTCTGCATCATTACGCTTATTGGACAACACTAGAGAGGAGTTACCGTCATCAACGTCCGCTACCATGAAATGCGAGTGCGTAGCGATCAGCACATGGACGCCTACGACCGCTTCCAGGCAGGCTTTAAGGGTTGGGATGTACCTCTGCTGCCAGTCTGGATGCAGACTCAATTCGGGTTCGTCAATTACCACGAGTGAGTTGCTTTCGACCTCTGCCAACAGACGCGTATGCGTACCAATGATCTGTTGCTCGCCAGAACTGAGTTCGGAGAACTGAAAAACTCCGCCAGCGCCGGTCGTTTTGTGAAAGTAGAGTTCCACAGAACTGAACGCCTTCAGTCGCCGTGCTATCTCGTAACCTTCACGCCAGACTTTTAAATTCGACTGCGCGATGTCATATATGTCCAAAGCAAACACGCTGCCGTTCGATAATTCCCTTTTCAGGCGCTTGAAAAACTCGAATGCAACCTTTGCGCCGGCGATTACCGAGTTACTTATCGTTCCAGTTGGCTGCCTGTAAATAATAGCTTCTTCGAACGTTTCAAAGTCATCAGAGAGCATGCTATCAGAATGAGGTGTGATGACTAAGGCTAATTCTGCTTTATATCCTGCCAGATTCAACCAACGCTCCAGATTTTCTTTGAAATCTGGCTTTTCGAGTCCTCGAAGAAGCCCCATAATCACCTTCGCCTCCAGCGCACCAGTTGTCGTCAGGTTGGTAGCTTGACGCAGACCAAGGTATTTATAGAACGAATTCGCACTTTCACGTTTGAACCGGAACTTGTCCGTGGGGAGATGTGCGACCGCTGCGAGCTGCGTCGGTAATGGAAGCGCTCTAACGCTGGGAACAGCTTGACCATTGACATGAAATTTCAACGCAGCCTCTTTCCGCACCACCTGACACTCAACGCCGTCTATCTGATATCTGATGAAGCATGTCTGCGACGTGGTTCGGCGCAGCACTCGACTATTCTTGCTTTTAGATTTCAGTGACGCCAAATAATCGAACTCCTCGACTATTCGACTGAGTGCTATACTCTTTCCCGAGCCATTTGGGCCGATGATAACTGAAACTACAGTTTCCGATGCATTGGGTTTCTCGTTGAAGAAATTGATTTTCAAGTCATCATCGAAGTATTCGAGAAGAGTAAAACCTTTCCTTTGCATTCTCTATTCCATCTGCCTACTAAACTCTGTGGCGTTTCGCGTGACACCACCCGGATTTCAGGGCGGGATCATAGTGCCACCATATCGCTTCCTGCAATCTCAGGCTTGCCGTGAGGAGGCAAGTAGGTTGCGCCTGCCTGAGTTGAGGAGCTTATGCTAGCCGTGAGCTCCATAGTCACATTGCGAAACTTCATCACTACCCTGCTTTGGTTTCTGGGTTGATCCTACCTTTCTGACAGCCGCTGAGAAGAAGCGACTCGAAATTCAGTCTCCATCGGAAATATCGGTGACGCCCGCCCCGCTTATGCTCAGCTGCAAAAAGTGCAAGGTGATCGATTTTTACGACCCCCGGTGGCCGGAGGATCAAACCCTTTCAAAAATGGAAGCTCGCATTCATCACCGGGCTGGAAGGAGCTATATCCAATGCAAGCGCCAGGAATGTCCTGGAGAAATGATCCAGATTCCTTATCTGGCGGTTCATCGATGTGGTTATGCCAGCCCGATTTACGTCCATCATTCTGCTCGGCGTTCCCAAAACATCGGATACAGGGATGCAGGTTCGTTTATCCATTCATCCTTCTTCGATGTAGACACCAATGAGAAGCTCGCCGGCTCACTGCAGGACAACTGCACCGCCTGCCAGGATCGGTTTCAGCAGGAGATCAACAAGCGAGGGACACCACTACCAGCGGGGAATCCTTTTACGCACAAAGCACACAGTACATCGCTTTAAGCGAAGAGCGCGGCAAGCTCATTGCCAGGTTGCTGCAGTGTTTGCAAGGAGGCCAAAGTGCCGCGGGTGGGGCCGCGCAAGACATCGCCCAGGGAATCGCGTTGGCTTTAGTGCACAAAATACCAGGGCGGGAGCTCGAGCAGAAACTAACACTCCTGCTGTCCGCGAGTGTTGGAAATCCCGGGGAGCAGGCCGCGTTGCGGGCGACCCTTGCCAAGAAACTTGAGAGTATTTCCAAGTTCACCGAGCTTGCTAAAACTAATGAATCCATTGCAGACCTGCTGAACTCTGCGGAAGAAGAGGTGGCTGCAATTGAAGCGCAGTTGGCCAGTGCATCAGGGTGTTTCAAGGACGCCCGCGATCTGATTCCTGACGAAAACACATTGATAAATTTGATCCAGCTTCGTCGCTCCCTGGAAGCTGTTTTTCTGCCACACGACGTCAATGGAATCTCAATTGAGAAGAAGATTTTTGGGACGACGGATACCGCGCACCGGGACGTGCTGATTGAGCAATGGGAGAACGTCAAGAACCGATACGGGATAGAGACAATCTCTCACATCCCGGACTTGCGCGTTGTCCTGGCGACGTTGGGATACTCGCGTGAAAAGAGCAGTCCATCGGTTACCGAAAATGAACCTCAAGTGGTGCTCAACGCGTTCGCCGACCGAGTAGACGAAGCCATGAAGGGAAAAACCTCGGTGTATGCGATGTCCGCCAAGACGGAGGCTCTCTGGATTCGACTGGATCCTTGCAAGGTTTTGCAATGGTGCATTGAGTCGGCCCATCTCGAAGCACCTAGCGAAGATGTGCTTGCTGACAGATCCAAAAGTCATGGTTATCTATTGAGTCACTATCCAGCACTCTCCATGCACCCAGGAATGGTCACCAAAGCAACTTCGACGGAACAACCGGCGGAGGGGGCACCGTTCCACTTGCTGCATTCAATCAGCCACTCGATGATGCTCACAGCCCGTAGTCATACGGGGTATGACTCCAAGAGTATCCAGGAATACCTATTACCGATGGACTTGTCGGTCATCCTGTACGTGTCGTCAATTCAGAACTACACGGCGGGTGGTTTGCTGACCCTGTTTCAGCATTACCTCCAGCCTTGGTTCGACGACGCCAGCTTGTTCGCTTTCAACTGTGCCTTTGATCCCGTGTGTTCGGATGTCGGTAGTTCCTGCAGCGGGTGCGTACAGGTGGAGATCGGTTGCGAGACATTCAATCAGGGATTGTCTCGTGGGTACATTCACGGGGGCCCTGTAAACCGGGACGCGACACTGGTCATAAAAAGGGGCTACTGGGACGTCCATTGAGGGCGCTTCAAACAGGATCAGAGGCAGTACAAGGAGGTGCAGGCTATTGGCCTGAAGTGTAGTGGTCTAATGAAACCGGACACCCATTTACCGTATGCGCCAAAGCATGAGCCGTCGTGGAAACTGTTGGGATAATGCGCCGATGGAGCGCGTGTTTCGCAGCTTGAAAACTGAATGGATACCGACCGTGGGCTACATGACGGCTCAAGAAGCGCACCGAGACATCAGCCATTACCTGATGCATCGGTACAACTGGATTCGACCGCACCAGTTCAACAATGGGCTGGCCCCAGCTCAGGCCGAGAAAAAACTTAACGTCGTGTCCGGGATTAGTTGACCACTACACTTCGACCCTGGCTGCTTGTCAGGACTGGCTGTCACCGGTCGATAATAACGCTATCTGACAGTCCCAGTTAACATACTAATGAGCAGGTTAGCGCACGCTTGTGGCGAGAGCAGACGTAATCGCGTGATCATATCTGGCGAAAAAGTGAGTTTGAAAGACCAAAGCACACCCGCTGCGAAACAATGCCAGAATGCTATCATTCACACCTCCCCTTAGACCCTCATCGAAGGGTGGGCCACCGTAATTAATATCAGGAAAGTGCTATGGCTAGTGGACTGCGCTCCATTGAAGTCTGGGATATCGAAACGACCGAAACAGTAACGCGCAACGCCCTCCCATCACTGGGGCGACCTAAAATCAATACTACCGAAGTTGACTTGGAAATCCTGAGTGAAAACCTCAAGACGGTGCTATCACGGTTCCAGGCAATGCTGGACGAACAGCCGGTAGCGAAATCGGGTTATTGCGTCGATGAGATTGAGGTGTCGCTCGGGGTCAATGCTAAAGGCAGCATTGCGCTGATTGGCAAGCTCGAGGCCGGCATGCAAGCCGGTATTAAGGTGAAGTTCAAGCGAGCCCAGTAATGACGCCGAAAGACTACGTCGCATCCATGAAGGCAAACGCGAGCCGCCGCGTCTACACGGAGATTGATATCCCTTCTGCTGTTGCCACTTCTTGGCAGACTGTCGAACTAAAACTGTCCGATCTGCTCGAAGAGCTTAACGAGAAGGATTGGGCAGAGTTTCTAGTCAGCTACTTGAAACCCCGGCTTCATCCTGTACTGATTTCGCTATTGGAATCCGACACTGTCGCGATAGGCACAATCGACAGTCCTCTCCCTGATGCCACCATCACCAGTCTGGAAAACGGCTATGCCATCCTTTTCAGTACGGGCATGAGAGAGTTCGTGTACCGATTGGCACGGATCATCGCGACTCGCTTCTCGATCGCCGACCAAAGCGTTGAAGTTGAGTTGCACGAAACTGCCAGGCTGGTAGCAGAAGTGTTCTGGTGGTTCCAGGAAACAAACGTTGCCCATGGTGCCGACTATGCGATCAACGAAGCCCAAAAGCAGGTAGCAAACAACCTGGCCATGGAGGCTCAGGCGTTTCTGCTCTGTCATGAGATCGGACATATTGCTTCGGACACACCTGGCATGCTGGAAGAACTATCGAATGACCTGCAGGGGGTGGACCGTGTAGAACACCTCGACGAGTTTATCGCGGATTTTTTTGGAACTATGTTTGTGTTGGGGACGAGAGAAGATGACCAATCTTCAGCCGACGCCATCGCACTGCAATTCAGATACGCCGGCATAGAGTTCGTGCTGCAGATCTACCAATGCCTTGAAAAAATCGGGATGGATTTCAGCGACAGCCATCCCCCAGCGGCCGAGCGTTTGGCTTTCATCCGCAACGCTATTCGCCGCCGTTGTGCCGATGACGAGTCTTGGCTTGGATTATCGACAATTGCCGGTGGCATCGAAGGCATCTTCGACAATATTTTGGCAATCCTCGATTCTCCGCAAGAACATGCGCAGTATTATGAGCGCAAGGCTGCAGCGCTGCTCGAGGACCTTAATAGCGCACTGGATGAGTGTTCGGGAGGAATGGTGCCCGATTACATGTCTTTTCATCCGTTAGCCGGGAAGATCTTTGCCAGAGGCTATCCGGAGTTTGTCATTGAACGCGTAGCGCAAGTGGCTGCAGATTTTTTTGCCGACGTGTATACCGAGGATCAAGAGGACGTTGGGGATAGTTCGGAACAGTGGATCCGTCTTCAGCAATTCAAGCTGCTACTGTCATTTGTCCAGGAAATGCGTGAGGGCGCCGTGAAAGAGCGTTTTATGGCGGCGCTTGGCTGGCCGGAGGAATGAGCGGTACAGACGTGAAATCGCGTTTCTCCTGCTGCCGAAGCCCGCAAGCGCGGGCAATGAGTGCGACAAGGAGCCCTTGGATGACGGGATTATGTCGAGACAACCACTACATCCCAAAGCTTTATCTTAATAACTGGGCGAGCGCTGGCAATGCCCTGACCTATCGCCTGCTGGTGCCGCGCGACAGCTATCCGCTGTGGCAACCAAGCCATCGCGTTCCACCAACATCTGTACACCTACACTCTTGGCGGGCAGCTTACCGATGAGTTCGAGCGATGGCTGGATATGCATTTCGAGTCCCCGGCTGCAGCCGCGATTGAGCGTGTGGTTCAAGAGCAGCGTCTTACGTCCGAGGACTGGCGGCGCCTGATCCGTTAGCCCTGTGCCAGGATGTATGCACCCCTGCTCGGATGAGACAGTTCCTGGAACGCCAACTGAAGATACTCATCGCCCAGAGGCAATCAACCGGTGGTTGAGCGCTGCAGCCGAGAGTTCTATGGATATTCGTCGCCGCCTGCATTTCGCCGAAGGTTTCTATGTGGCCTTGCGCGAGGCGCTGTTCCATCGCGATCCTAGCCGTACTACGCAGCTTTGGCAGCATCTTCATCGAGACATGACAACCCGTTTCCAGTGTGTTGGAGAGGCATCAGAACTGACGCATATGCTGTTTCGCGTGCCCTGCTCCGCTCCCGTTGAGCACCTGCTTGACGGATTACTGGATATAAGAGCAACCCACACCGATCTTACTCTGCTGGACATCAGCATCTGCGCGCATGCCTACGACCGACAGACTTGGTTGATGAACGTGATTGAACGGTGGAAAGTGAGCTATCGTCCATTCCAACCTTTCCCTGAGAGCACATTGCCATGGCTGTCTGCACCCTGTTTGAAGGCACTATTCCCGTTACGCTGAAGCAAATCGCCAACGGCATCATGACGGCGGATTCTGCAGCAAAGCTGGTCGGTACGGGCGGCCAGGTGGCATACCTGGAGTTGACCAACAACACGATCCACGCTTCGCCGGTCAGTGTGAGGTTCTATGAAACCGGTCCGGACGGAGAAAAAGACCTTTGTGTATCCACGATGCTGATGACACCCGGGATAGGTACGAAGCGCGTTTTCAAGCAGACGGTATTCGGCAGTACCATTGCATGGCGCTGTGAGGTATCCACGGCGGCTGACGTAGATGTTGCGCATGTGCTGTGCAGGCTGTTTGCCTGACCCCTCAGGAAGCCTGCGACATGGCAATGATCTGAGGCCCCCCTCCGGTTCGAGGATCGGGGCGCCGTCGATCTCGTCGGTCTTCCAGTGTCGTCGTTGTCGGGAAGTCTCGGGCCGGTGAAGATGCTCAGGCGGGTGGTCTCGTCCAGGTCCCGCCGAACTCCGGCATCCAGGCCTATTTCCTGATCAGTCCGATGGGTGGCGACACCGAGATGATCCGCGCCTGGGCCTCGTGCAGCGAGCGCAACGACGCTTCGGTAGCCGCTGAGTCCACGGGTGCCGGATCGACGCCGAAGAACCAGCCCAGGTCCAACGTACTGTTGAAACCGTCAGGAACGGTGCCTGCCTTCCTTGAGGCCAACATTGCAATCTCCAACCAGAACTCCTGGTCCGAATGGTCGCTGAAGGTCGCTGACCCGACTGTAAGTACCAGGCCTTTCGCGGCATTGAGATTCAAGGGAGGTACAGGCAAAGAGGCGTTCAGGGTGTGTGTGTCTGGCCATTGACATCCACCACCCACTGGCTGAGTTTAACGACCTTCCCGGAAGAGTCGATGCGGGACCTAGCCTTATCAGGTGGCGGAATCCACGACGCGACATTCTGTCCAGGTGTACTTCAACTGCTTGTTGACGACGACCAATCAAGCCTGTGCCACCCTCCCTCACGTCACTGGTTTGATTAATTGGCTCGCGACCGAACTCAATTTCAAAACCTTGCTCAATCATGAGTACTTTGATCGCCGAAACGGCACCAAATGGTCGTGCGATATTCTGTGTGACGCTTACCAGTTCCACAGTTGGTACTTCCCGGGCCCGGTCACTTGCCAGCCGCGCATGGAGACTCTTTCACCATCCTATGGTGGCCCGCCTCGATGGAATCTGGTGGCTGACACTTTTGACAGAACCGGTGCCATCAGTACGCGGGCCGAGCAAACGAATACTGGAAAATGCCAAAGTGACAGAGCGATTTTCTGGATCAGCAAGAGATACGCAACCGTGCACCGTGAAGTCACGATGTGCCAGCGGGCTTCATGCTTCCTTTTGCACAATCCAGTAGCCGCCAATGGTTTCCGCGGGGGCCTCGCGATACCAGTAGAACTCTCCTTTATCGGGTAGTGAGGCGGGATTCTTCAGATTGCAGTCGCTCAGGATGCAGAGTGCCTTTCCGGCGGCCGTTTGCTTCATATGCGTTTCAAGCGCGAGGGCAATGCTCCACACGCCAGACGGCGGACACCACGTGAAGCCGCTGAAATCTTCCTGCGTCCATGTGCCGTCATCGCGAAACACGACTTCGACATAGTCATCGGGCCCGAGGGTATCGGGCGCGAAGCCAGTGAAGTTTTGCAGGCGGATGACGATATTCATATAAGGGAACTCCGTGGGCAAAAGTCGCGGCAGCTTCTATCTAATTCAGCCAAGCATAGTGCTGATTGGTGCAGATACAATTGCACATCGACAAAACGTCGGTCATGAGAAACCGTATGCACAGCTTTCTTTCCGGCCTACTCCTCTCGCATTTTCGAATCGCTCATCGATTGCCTTCGACTCCAATACCAGTTGTACTCACGCAAACGCTGATTCCCAGCGCTCTCCATTGACGAAATAGGCGCAGGATCAGACTTGCCTCGAAGACATGGCCAGTAAGTTGAGTTTGAACTGCCTCCGGTTTTCTATGCGTCGCGACCGATCGGTTTGGATCGGAAAGTGACCCTTAGACTGATCCACCCTTGTCCCCCCATAACGTGGAGGACACGCCATGAACACCATTTCCAACAATAGCCATCAACCTTCATCGGGCAGAAAGCTCCGCTCCGACGCAGAGACATCTGGGCAATCCGGGTCAGGCTCAGCTTGCAGGAAGAACACGAGACCTTGCTCTCTTTGACGTGGTAATCGATAGCAAGTGTCAGGAGCTTACAAGGTCACATTCGCTCAGGCGCGGCTGTCGACCCTGGACAACCTTTGCAAAGGATCAGACGCGCATTGCATGACTTTGCGCGCCATCCGAGTTCCTCTGCGCGCAACAGAGCAATGGCAAACGCTCCTGGCCAACCGCAGCCAATACGTGCGCATTTTGCAACTACACTGCCCCAAACCAGTTCGCCCACGACACGACGCTCCATCGGCGCGTGTACCGATCGTAAGGAGACGCACGTGTCGAGTGATTTCATTGCCATTCCTATCGAGGGCATTAATAAGTTCTATTTGGTCGGTACGGCGTCCGGTACGCTAGGCAAGATACTTGTCGGGGACAAGGAGCTGAACAGTGCTTTCGTCGAAATCGCCCGCGTTGTCGGACCATGCCCCGATAACCCGCCGGACGCTTCTACGAGCGCTGCCTGCAATTTTTTCCTGACCAGTCCTCTGCGCATTCCCGGCGCCCTGATCCATGAGAATAAAAAGCGGTTCCTGAACAGTGCCGAGTTGAAAGCCGAAATCGCGACGGCCAGTGGAACCGCTGTCAGGCAGTTTGTCGCTCTAGTACAGGACACAGTGCGCCGCATGCAGTCGATCGAGGTCGATGCGAAGGCACAGGCTGCCGCTTTCCTTGGTTCACCACTCGTCAACGCTTTTGCCGGCGGGCACATCAGGATGCAGTTGTGGACGGTCGACCCGGCGGTTGCCGATGATCCCGTTACGCTCAAGGCAGATATGTCGATCGAGCTGGCGGCCTACGTCAGTTTAATGACCGGCACCCTCGAACGCAGCGTGGCGCTGACGGTGATCGTCGACGCCGCAGTGGGTGCGTCGTTACGGATCGACGCGGACGACCTGGGATTGCGCTTCCCGACATTTAACCTGCCGCATTTCGATCTCGGTGAGCCGATGGCGCCCCTCTCACTTCGCAATGCCTTGACAGGAGCCGAGTCCACACTGCGACGCCTTGTGGACGATGCAAACATTACAGTCGAGCTCGACCCACCCGCCGACGTCCAGCCAAAACTCTTCCTAAAGCTGCGCTCGGCGGGTCCGGGAATCGACTGGGTCGTGGTCACCGGCGATTTCAACCCCGACGTCGACCTCGACCCGGTGGCCAAGGCTGCGGTCTTCACGGTGAATGTGGCATTGCCGGGCGGCGCGGGGGTCAGGATCGAACGCCTGACGCTGGGCGACGTGGCGAACAAACAGGTTTTCGGCGGCACGGTCAAGGCCGTGATGCAACCGATCGATATACCGTTGAATGCGCCGCACCGCTTCGGCCCGTTCGAGTTCACATGGGCGAAACTGACGGTCACCCCCTCACATCAGGGAAACGCGTTTGGCAAACCCGCCCCACCCGACGAGGGTGAGACTCTGCGCGCGGTCATCAGCTTTGAGCGTTTGATGTTACGGGTTACTGACGACCCGGACGCCTTTTTGACGTTAACAGGCCAGATCGAGATCGACCCCTCGGGCGCCCGCCTGCTCGCACTGGAACTGGTCGAACCGTTCCCGCTGGTCCTGCTCCAAAACGCGGCGCAAGAGATGCTACGGGGCGGCGCGGCGGTGATGAACATCATCATCGATACTGGCGTGATGCTGCTTCAGCACCTGGAGACCTTGCTCGACGTGCTCGCACGCATGGCGCTGGCAACGGGCCGCGCTGCGATCTTCCTGGCCGACAAAGTCGGCGGCGCCCTGGATGCGCTTGGCGACTTGCTCAGCAGCGGGCTGGGCGGTATCGCCGAGATGGTTGCGGCGCTGCTTCGGGGCTTCAAAGACCTGGCCTTGAGCCCATCGACAAACCCACCCTTTACCCTTGAATTGCGTATCGGCACCCATCCGTTCGAACTGCGCCAAATATTGGTAACCTCGCGCACGAATGGCAGCAACGAGGAACGCAACAAGGCACTGCTGGGATTTACCTTGAAAATCCCCGGCCACTGGCAACCTGGGCTGCTACTTGATTTCGTTACTCAGCCCGGTGCCTATCTGGTGCTCACCTGCGACACGCCCCCGCCCGATGATGAATCTGCCAAAGTTGCGTCGCTGCACACTGATCTCTGGCTCGATCGTACGGATAACGAAACCCATAAAACCGACAGTCGACCTTTGCGCGATGTCGATGGCAAGAATTCCGTGCCGCAGCCGCGCACGCTATCGGATGAGCCGTTGCTCGGGCTCAACTTGAAGTTGAAGGAGATGGCCGAGGCGTCGCAGTTGATTCTGGTGGTAGCCGGATTGACCCGTGGCCATACGGTGTTTTTCATGCGTATGGCGGGCGCATCCACCGCCGTGCAACTGCCCGGCAACCCCGGCATGAATGTACGCTCCGTGGACGGCCCGTTCCGCCTGGTACCGCTGGAGCAGGCGTTCGACCTCGACGTCGAATTCAAGGCGGATCGCATTCTGCCGCTGCTGGGGATGGGCGAATCCGGCGCTGATCCTACTCCTGGCGCGGGACCTGGCTTCCTCGACAAACTCAAGGGCTCCCTGGCAAACGTGGTGTGGGTCAAGGAATCCAGGCCTTACGCCAGCCTGAGCAACCGCAATGCAGGAGTAGAGCTGGTGCTGGGGCTAAAGGCAGCGGGCCTGGAAACCAGCCTGGCGCTCAAAGCACAGATCTCCCTTGACTCGCTTGCCGTCACACTCGAGACGAGCGACGAATTTACAATTGCGTCCCAACGCATCGAGGAAAACGCACTCGGGCTATTGTGGGTGATCGAACAGGCCGATGCCGATGAGCGCAAAAGTAACGCCAAAATTGACATGTTCAAGCTTGGCTTTGCCGGTGGCCAGAGCGGGTTTGAACTGAATGCGCCAAAACCGGGTGAAGAGCCCAAAAACAAGGCACGCATGCAGTTGCGTTTCAATGGCTTGTCGTCGGACGGTCAGGGTGTGGTGTTCGAGGTCACTACCTTCAAGATCGGGCCGGGTGGGCTCGACCTGGTTGCAAAGGTCGCCGACAATCCGGTGCGTTTGAGTGGCATCGACGTGCCCTTTCACTTCAACGACGGGACGCTGGAAATCAAGGGTGGCCGGTTGGTCCGCGCAATGATCGCGGGACGCGGTGCGCTGCCGCCCGATCTGGTCGGCGAGGCCGACTGTACGGTGGCGCTGACGTTTGCAGAAGTCGAAGGTGAAGGCATCGTCCTTCAATCCGGGAAAGTAGAGCTCGACAAGAAGAGCGATCCCATCATCTGCCATACGTCACGTTTCACCCTGACCATCAGCGACCTCGACATCGCCTTTGTGAAGGATGGTGGCTACCACTTCTACTACCTGGTAACAGGTTCGCTTCGCTTCACGCCGAAACCCGGAGAGTTCG
This sequence comes from Pseudomonas sp. Sample_16, assembly GCF_004307665.1. Taxonomy (NCBI): domain Bacteria; kingdom Pseudomonadati; phylum Pseudomonadota; class Gammaproteobacteria; order Pseudomonadales; family Pseudomonadaceae; genus Pseudomonas; species Pseudomonas sp. Sample_16. Next base: position 92,038 of record NZ_RCOB01000097.1, on the reverse strand, counting down.
AAAGCGGGCTGCTGCAATACCTCGACGGGGTCGAAATGAATCTCGAGCGCACGCCGCTGTCGGCCGATCCAAGCGTGCTGCTCAAACATATCTCGTTCCAGAAGACACTAAACCCGAAAAAGAGCTTCAACCTGTTCAACCTGTTTACGTTCGAGCTGCGCGGTTTTGGTTACCATCCAGCCTCGCCCAAGTTCGACGGCGATCCGGCGGTGAACATTTCGGGCCAGATCCAGTTTGTCGAGATTGGCGACGTGATGGCGCCATCAATCGACTTCCACGGCCTATGGATCGCGCCGCCGAAGGAAGGCGAATCGCTTCCCCGCATCAAGGCCGATGGGCTCGGTATCGACCTCAACCTCAAAGGCGCGATCCGCGTCCGTGGCTCTGTTATTGCGGTCGACGCCGACACGCGCACGGTCGAAGGCAAGGAGTTGGCGCCGCCCGACTACAACGCCTACGGTTTCCTCGGCCGAGGCGAATTCGACATCCCCGGCTGGGGCGCCATGGGCGCCAGCCTCGGCTTCCTGGAACTGGAGCACAAGGACCGACCGGGTGAGCGCCGCAAGTCGTTCTTCTTCTATGCGGACAAGAAAAAGCTGGCCATCGAAATCCCCACCGTGGTGTGGAATTTCTACCTGCGCGAAGCCGGCTTCGGGTTGGGCTTTCGCTACACGCTTGACGCAATCGACGCGGCCGACCGCGCCACCTCGATCCCCAAGCTGGTCAGCGCGCTCGACAAGGTGTCGAAAACCCAGGGCGACCTGCACAAGTTCTCGGCATGGAAGCCGGAATTCGAAGGCGACCGCGTGACCCTGGCCCTGAAAGGCGCGATCCAGGTCTACCCAGCCAGCAAGAACTGGGATGAAGAGGCCGAAAACGCGGCGCAGAACCCCTTCCTGTTTGATCTGGTGGCGGCCATCCGCTCCGACTTCACCCTGTTCATGGGCTTGCGCGGCTGGGTCGGCACCAACTACATCGACTATCTGAACGACAAGGACGGCCTGCGCTCGAAACCTGGCCTGCGGGGCTACCTGTACATCTCGGCGCCACAGCAGCGCCTGCTGGCGCGCATGATCGGCGACAGTAAAGGCTATATCGGCGAACGCATTCCCGCGCTGCAGAAAGGTGCTCCGATGCGCACCGCACTGCAGTCGGTCGACTGGTCGGCCACACTATTCATCAAGCCTGGCCTCTTCCATTACGAACTGGGCTGGCCGAACCAGCTGGTCGTGCGCTTGATGGATGAGGAAAACATGCGCGTGACCGTGCGCGGGGGGATGATCTTCCGAGCAGCCGAAGACGGCCTGCTGTGGGGCTACAACATCGAGGCAGATGCGTTCTTCCGCTTTGGGGGTGAATTCCAGGCGGGCCCGGTCGGCGTCTGCGCCGAAGCAACGCTGAGGGCCAGTCTGGTTGCGCGCGTGTTGTGCTACCTGACCTGGCGTGTGAGCGGATCGCTGATCTACGGCCTGATCGCCCTCGACGCCGAACTGAAAGTATCGTTTCGTGCCTGGCTCGAGGTCGACCTCGGCATTACCAGCTTTACCCTTCGCATCGGCTTTTCGCAGACGCTGCAGTTTTCAGCGGCGGTCGAGATCGCCCTGTCGACCGAAGGCGTAGGTGCCCGCGTGGCCGCCAGAGTGGCGGTATCGGTGTTCGGTTGCACGCTTTCGGTCAGTGTCGGCTTCACTCTTGGCAAGGGCCAGCTCGACGACGCGCGCGCGCGCGTGCAGCGCTTCCTGGCCATGTCCATCACCGCCGAAGAACCTGACGCAGCGCCTGCGGCGCTCGCGCGCAGTGGCGACGAGCGCACCGCAAAAGACGCCGCGCACGCGCAGGCATCGGCCAGCGCACCCGCGCCGAGCGACATCAAGATACCGAACAACACGGGCAACCCAAAGCCGGACTCGCAACGTCGCAGCCAGTTCGGTTTGCCGCCTTGTGAAACCGATTTTTGGTGTGTACTGCATCAGGCAAGCATCCACCCGAAAACACTGAGCCCGCTGACGCCCGAGGATGGCTTTGGATATGCCCTGCTGACCCCAAAGGAAGCGACCAAGCGGGACAACCAACTGGCGAACGAGCCCCCGTTTAAAAGCGCGTTCTATGCCCCCGCAACCGGTTTCATCAAAGATGACGGCGCGCGCGACGAGACCAGGCCGGCCCATTTCCTACTCACGGACAGTTTGTCAAAAGAGGATATCGACCTTCTGCAGAAGCTGTATCGATACAATGCCGCAAGTAGCGAATTCGAGCCATTCATTATCCCATTGGGAGACAAGTCCCAGGAGATCGAGGTCAGAGCCAAATGGAACAATCCGGTTCAGACCGAGGATGGCTCGAAGAAATTGACACTCGCGCTGCTGTTCGACGAATGCTACCTGACTGACACCACGTGGTTCGATACGCCGGTGCCCAACGAGCCGCCCTACCGCCGCAGCTCAGGCTGGCACGAGCCGAAAAGGCCGCGCATCCACGCCAATCCAAAGCCAGCACCCGTGGGCACCGAGCAGGAGCGTAATTCCGAGCGCGACCTGTTCCAGCGTGGGCATGCGGCTGAAACCGCTGCCAACCCGGTGGTCGACGGTGTCCACCAGGCTCGCTCCACGGTGCTGGCAATGTTCGCCGAGCAATTTGTGGCGCTGACGGCTTCTACCCTGCCCCCCAATCACGAAGCCCACGTGGCCGATCTCGGACTGGTGTTCTTCGGCCCGGTGAAAGCGCTGGAAAAACTGGCGCTATTAGGTATTCGCAAGGACGAGCCGGACGAGCCGAAGCCCGCGGCAAAAATCACTGCCGGTAAGATCGAGGTGTTCAATCCGTTTCCGAGCTGGTTCGTCGAGCAGGATCCGATGCTGACGGGGGACCGCAGCACCTGCGCCACCGACGGCGTCAAGCTCGACTGGCAGCTGACACTGCCGTTCGCCCAGACCATCAAGTGCGACGCCGCCACGCCGGAACTGGCGCCGCAAGCCAATCCCGACCAGTTCCTGAAACACTACGAGATCGTGCGTACCCTGGAGGGCCACGAATTCACGCCGCGTACGGTTCTGGTCAAGCCAGCAGCCACCCTTGGCGGCGTCGACCTGCATGGCGTCGTGTCGCAACTGGCACCGGATTGGCAGTACACGGACGACCTGTCTGACCTGAATCAAGAATTGCGCCGGGCGCTCTTGCCGAGCAACGACGAAGCCGGCACATTCGAAGGCGCTACCGCCTGGGCGCGCACCTTCGCCGACCGCGAGTCGATCTCACTCAGTTATACCGTGACCCCTGTCGACAGCGCCGGTTCGCGCGGCATGCCCAAGTCATTTCTGGTCGATATCCCGCGACCGTTGCCGCCGCTGCGCCCAGCCGAAGCCGAGCTGCGCGTCATCATCAAGCGCATGGGGCCTGGCCAGTACGTCACGACACCTCATCACAAGGAAGACATGCCCGACAAGGGCAGTATCGCAATCCTGATGGCGCTACGCGACCCGGCGGGAGAGGCCAACGCCCGGCGCAAGGACAACGTCACGGTCGTGCGCAAATACCATCTGGTGGCTGATCCGGAGAACATCAGTCCCTCTGGCCATTACGGTACCGATGGACTGACCGAGCGCCGCCCCGGTCTTGCCGCTACCTTCAACAAGAGCGGCGACGAGCGCGTCTGGGAGCTCAAGCGAGATAGCTTTGTCGACGTACGCTTGAACGACAAGATACCGGCCGACAGCTTCATCGACCCGATCGAGCCGGACCACCAGACGCTCGAAACCTATCCGCTGTGGAGCCTGCTCGCTGGTACCACCGACATCGGCCGGGTCGATGAGGCACTCGGCAACGAACATATTCCCCTGCTTGTGAAACCGAAAGACAATGTCGGCTTTCTCGAAAGCCTTTGGCGACGCGGGGGCGCAAAGGCTGGTGCGCGCATCGCCACCCGTTTCGCGCTCGAGACAGTCCAGATGACGACCGTACAGGGTGCCGATGGCAAGCCGCATACCTTCACAACGATCTCGAAGCGAGTGCCTGTCAACATCGAGGTACGGATCGAACCGCTCGACTTGGTCCGCAACGACATTGGCCTGCTGCGCCCGGATGCATTCGAATGGCCGGTTCACCTCGACCTGCCACCGCACGGTCCGGGCCAGCTGCAAGCCAGCAGCGGCTTCGCACGTTTTCTCGCGCCGCCACATCAGGGCGGGCTCGACAAGTTGCTCGAGCCCGGCGGCGTCAATGCCTGTGTACTGGTGCGCGACCCGGAACGGCGCATCCTCACCGAAGTCAGTTTCGATGCGGTCCCGGATTTTGTGCGTGGCAATGGCGCCGACGTCGACCGTATACACGCCAGCAGCATCGCTGGGTTCGACCTGCACGAACTCGACCTTGACGACCTGGCCCCGCTAGACACCGCCTTGGCACCCGAGTTCGACAGGAACGCCGACACTTGGCGACGCGCGCGCCGTGTCGCCCGGATCGAACGTGTGTCGCCCGAGATGGCGCGCTTGCTGCCTGACTCGAACAAGGACTGGCCCGGCTGGCAAGCGCACTACCCCAGCGAAACCTGGCGCCTTGCTTTGCGTGCGCAAGGCCGCTCCGGCCAATCCGTGCCACGCCGCGCGCCCTGGTACTCGGCGGCAGAATCAACGGTGGCCTTCGCCGCGCGGGTGCCGCGCATGCGCGTGTTTGCGACTGCATCCGAGGCCGCCGTGACGGACCTGATGTCCCACGGCCAACCGGATCGTATCTATGTCAGCTTCAGTTGCACCACGGCGGCCGATGCGCAAGATTGGCTCAAGCTGCTTGCCAAACAGCTGAACGAGGAGGCACACGTCCGCTGGGGCCACCTGAACTTCGGCGAAGCAACCTTTTCGAAACATCTGGAGCTATTGGCGAAGCCATCTGAAGACGAGCCCCTGCTGACGCTGACGGCCCCCGATGGCGCCTCGGCTCTCAGCACCGCGCGAGTACGCGCCGCGCTGCTGGGGCTGTTACTGAAGGTGCCGCCCACGGCGGTGCGCCAGATGTTGGGGGCGCTGGCCGGGGGCACGTTACTCACCTGCAGCATCCGTCTTGAAGCGCGCAGCTGGGTGGCCAAGGCCAGTGGTGGGATGCATGACCAGTTATGCGGCGAAGCGGTACTGCCCTTGACCCTGACGGGAACCTTGCATCCCATCCTGGAAGAGGTCGTGGGCGAACTGGAATACAGCAGCGCCAATGAGGGTCTGTACCGTCGATATGTGGTGGCGGTGCAGCCGGTACAGCCGGTGGCTGCGACCACCATGGCCGCTTTCCTGGCCGACAGCAATAACGAGACCGATCCCTACGGATGGGCCGCACTGCAGCAGCTCGGCCTGGCCTCCACGATCAAGATGTATGACCGCGACATGGACCGTTTCCTTTCCGCCGAAGAGCTGCTGGGGCGGGTTCATAATGTATTCAAATCCACCGTCAGCCGCTACTCATCCGCGGACGGGGAGGATGGGTACGATTTCGGGCAGCCTTTTGTCGACGTGTTGCTGCGCCCCGGGCGCGACCGCACCCCAGGTCCGTTCGACGCTGTTCTGGCCAGCGCCGGTGTCGAACTCGAGCACGGCCGGCTTGAGCTCGACAACGACGGTTTGTCGATCGCGCAGCTGTCGCTGAGGCCAGTGCCGGCTCCCGCGCGCCGCTACTTCTTCCTCGATATGCGCTGGGAAAAAGGCTACTGGCCCGAGCAACTGGAGGACGCGAGCCTGCTCACGGTAAAGGTCGAGAAGGACCCTGACGGCACTTGGCGCACCCGTAAAACGGTCAGCGCCACCCGCATGCTGCTCGGCTATGAGGTTGTGTTCACCGTAAAAGGCATGTCGGCCGACCTGACCAGCATGCAGGATGGGCGTACCAGTGCGCTGCAACCCGCTGTCGCCGAGCGCCTGGCGCTGAACGCGTTTCCCAAAGGCCTGGTCAGCACGACGCCGCCTGCTCTTGCACTGCAATTCTTCCTGCGCAGCAGTGACCAGGGCGATTTTGCGCAACCGGACATCTCGCTGGTCGCGCGCGTGCGCATGGTTACCAGCACCACAACCGAAACCTTCGGTCAGGCCGGCAGCGTTCCGACTATGACCACGGAGACCACGTCGGGCGAGCAGTTCGTCCCCTTTGAGGAGTTAAAGACGTTCGTCGTGCCGCCGGTTGGAGCAAAATTGCCAACATCGGGCCTGATATCGCCCTCCTCCCTCACACCCGCATTCGTCGAGATCTGTACACCGGACGCCGATGGGCCTTCGCCATACGAGCGCTTCCGAGCGCTCGCCCCTGACGAGTGGGCCGACGAGCTCGCGCAGGCCGCACGCCCGAAGGCGGCGTTCCTCTCGCTGCGTGACAACCTGCGCTTCGCCGCGCCCGCGCTGGCCTGGCCTGGCCCGACTTGGGCCGACGATGTCGAAACCAAGTCTACCCTGGAAATTGCCGCGGCCTACCTGCCCTGGACCCAGCGCTTCCTCGATCATGCGGCCGCGCCGGGCTACAACCACAACGTTATTCAGTTTGCACTGGCCGCGCCAGTGAAGGCCAATCCGTTGAACCTGGCAGCCGATGACGCGGGCAGGCTGACGCTTTCCTTTCTACACGCTGACCGCTGGGCGCATGCGCGCGTGTACGCGGTGCGTGCGACCCCGCGCTACCAGAACCAGGCCCTGGGCGCGGGCTACTACAAGACTCAGGGGGAAAGCGAGCAACTGGTCACCGACGGCCTGCTAGTGGAGTCTGGCAACCAAGCCGGCGCTTTCAAGCGCGCGATCGGTTATGCGCTAGCGGTGTCGGAACGCACCGAACGCATCGAACCTCCGGTAATCCTCGGCTCTCGTCTGGTACGGCGCGACTATACCGTTGCCGACGTTGGCCCCGTCGCGGCAGGCCAGTGGGAACTGATCCTGGCAAGGCATGGCGAGGAAGGATTGGCTTTCTCGAATCGGCCGCTGTATGCCCGGCTCGGCACGCAAGGCACTGCGCTGAGCTTCGTGCGCGAATACCGCGACCCGGACTGGCCGGCCACAATTGCCGGCGCACTGCGCCCCCCTGCCGACCTGCAATTCACGGTGTACCCGGAGCGCTTGCCGACGCTGGCGGCCATCGCCATGGATGACTCGCGTGGCATCGACGGCACCGACCTGGGCGAACTTGCTGGCCTGTATCCGTCGTTGTGGAAAGGCGCCGACGTATGGCGGGTCAGCCATTTGCCAGCCCATTATCGCGTCACCGCGCTTGCCGTGGCGCGCGCCGGCGTGGTGGTGTCGCGCGTGATCAGCACGGTGCAGGACGCGACGCCTCGGCGCCCACTGGCACTTTCCTGGCGCGTGCGGCAGAACGATGTGGACAAGGAAACCGCGGCGCTGGGTGGCACACCCGAGCTGACCATCACCCGCCTCGACAAACACAGTTCGGCAATCCACCTGGGCGGCCTGCGCATGATATCGCACGCAGACCTGAGCGAAGTCGGCGCGCACGCCTGGTTCTCCGGGGGAGAACTTGACGTAGCGTGGTGTCCCGACCCAAATGTGCGCTACACGCTGCTTCGGCGCGGGCACCTGGGCGGCGGCCGCAGCTTTGAAGATCAGGATGCCGAAGTCACCCTGATCGCGCATGACCCCGTGGCAGAAGGAGGCCAGGTGCCGCGTCCGATCGTGCTGCGATGCCGCGGTACGCGCTTCGCTACGATTGATGGTGAGGACGGCGAACCCAGGATGAGCCACTCGGTGGTCAGCGGTCGGCTTGAGTTCCACCTGAGCGCGCGCTTGCAGCTGGCACCGAACGGGCTGGCGCCGGAACAGCGCCGCATCCGCCTTCCCCGAGGTGCTGAGCAAGCTGTGACGCAGGCCTTCAATGCCGCCGCCAGTAACTTTGCCGAGATTAAAGACATCGTCCTGCTTGCGGTGGGACCGTTCGTGGATCTCCCCGATGGACGCGACGCGGCCCAGGCATGGCTGCTCGAACGTGCGCATGAGATAGAGGCAACAGTCGACAGTCTCGAACCCAAGCTGGACGCTGACCTGCAACCCGCATGCACCGCGCTGCGCACAATTGCGCGCAGTATGGAGATGGAAGCGAATGCCCTGCCGCCCGTGCCTGACTATGATCCGGAAAAAGCCGCACTACAACGCCAGCGCACTATAGAAGTCGAACTGTTACCGCTGGCTCTCGATCCTCTTGTGGCCGACTCACCGTTCCCGCTGATCGCCAGTACTACTGGCGTCCAATTGCTGACGTTGTATGACTTACCTGTTCAGGCAGAAGCCGCCGCTGCCTGGCAATCCGGCCACCCGGCGGCGCAGCGCGGCACCGGCCAACTCTGGCAGGCATGCCGCGAACGGCTGCTGGGTGCGGGCAGTTCGATGGCGGTGCGGGTGGTTGACACCCGCAACGCCATTGAACGGGAAGCGCTGGGCAAGGGCTGGGTAACGCCCGGCGAAATGGAAGTCCCGGTCGGGTTGCCGACCTGGACCAAATGGGCGAGCGAGGTGATATAGCATGAACCGGATCATCGACGACCTGGCGCAGCAGCCGGGCATGCTGCGCAGCGTCACGCTGGCCGGGCCGCAGGTACCTGGCGGAAATGGCGCCTGGCCTCTTTGGATCCTGCATGCCAGTGCCCCCCATTTCGGATGGCGGAACGCGCTGGGAGCGCATGATAAGGCAATCGGCGCCACCGCCGACCATGTCCACCCGGTACGGGTGTTGGTAGCCGACCAGCCGGCGATGCCCGACGAAAAGTGGGTGCGGCCACGTTTGCTCGACCTGCATCTGGTGGTCGGCGCCCAGAACCTGCACTACCGCCAGCGCACTGACGAGAACGGCAATTACATCGACAAGGATCGCTTGCTGTTCGGCTGGAACGAGGACGGCAAGGAAGTCGCCGTCGATCGTGGCAAGGCACTGCGCTCGGTTACCGAGGGCCCGGACGAATCAGCCGGCGCGGCCCCGTTCGTGCATGTAGTGGCCGAGGTCCTGGACGATGAGGGGCAGGACCGGTTCCAGAAGGTCGTCGACGACGCAATTGCGGTGCCGCCGCTGCGCCTGATCGCTGGCCGAGTCGGCCTGCACGTCAATCTCGACATGCTCGGGCTCAAATGGTTGCGTAAGCTGGGCATTGTCGTCGGAGCCGGCACCGGCTGGAGTAATTGGCCCAAGGTCTGGCTGGTTCCGGACGGCATCGAGTTCGACGCCGCGTTGCCATTCCCAGGTCGCGCCGCAGCCGCGCCTCTGGTCGGTCGAGTCCTGCTGCATGCGTTGCCGGTTAATCAGGGTTTTGAATTGCGGCTCAAACTGCTCGCCGCCGCCGACCCTGCCGAGTGGTCCAAAGCATGGGGAGCGATCGTGCCGGAGAGTGGCGACTCCGGTGAAGATATGCTGGGACTCAAGTTCGCGGGCCGCCGCGGCGGTGCCTTGCCGGAGTTTTCCTGGCGCGTACTGCGCGCGCCAAACTCGGGCGAACCGACCGGCCTTGATGCGAATGCGGTTGAGGTGCCCGGACCTGACGTCCAGGTCGCGCTGGTCAGCCCGCAGATTCTGGGGGCGATAGACAGCGTTGCCGGCTTGCGCGCGCAATCCCTGCAGGTGAGCGAGGTGGCGCTGGCCGACGGCGCGCGGGGGGTGCAGTTCGCCTTCGAAGAAGGCAATCTGCAAGGTGCCGTGTCGCTGGCGTGTCGATGCGATGCGAAAACGCTGACAATGGAGGTCGGCAAAGTTAAACCGCTTGAGCTGGACTTCGACCTGGGGCGTCTCGTGCCCGAGCTGCGTGAGGCCTATGGCATCGCGACGCCACCGCCGGTGCCGTCCGCCCGAATGGCGGGGCTGCCGTTCGGTGACGAGTACGCACGGCCCCTGATCCCGGCCTTTGTTGCCCTCGACAATGGCTGGCTGCAGCTGCCAGTGCCTAACCTGGGCCCGATCGACACCAGCAATGATCATGTCCTCGCCGGTGCACCGCGGGCGGCGCCGCTACCTGGTGTGCTCGACGGCTTCTTCCGGCTGCGCCGCGTTGGCATTTCTGCTGACGTGCAATCCGGTTTCATGCCCGAGGCGACGACGGTGCGCGATGCCGAGTCGCCATGGAGCTTAACGGTAGAACAGGCGTCCGGGGTGCAAGGCAAGGTACGCCTTCGTCCCGGCATATCAGGCGGTGGTGCCCAACTGGAGGACGCGGTCATCACCCTCCACGATCCAGTCCTTTCGGCCCGGGGACTGCTGTGGCTATCGGCCGACCGTCCCGACGCACAGGAATCGCTACCGCGCCTGGGCGCCGGCCCCGGGGCCTTCGTCGACGTGGTCATGCTGACCCCGGAATCACTTGATGCTGCCCGACCTGCGCTCGGCGCAACGCTGAGCAACCTCGTTCTGCGCGCCGAACGGAAAACGAAAGATACCGACCTGAAGCTCAGCTGGGACACGATGGCGCTGTCGTTTCGTACCGACAGCACGCGCTGGGTCGATGAGTTGCTCAAGCCTGAAGAAGCACGCGAAGCGCTGGTCGAGTCCGCTCAGTGCATCGACGAGCGCTACGACGCAATACCCAACCGCGACGACCCGCGCAACTTACTGATGGGTGTCGTCGAAAACCGGGTGGATACAATGCGCGCGCAGCTTGCTGCATCCGACGTCGAATGGCGCGCGGCGCTGGCACCGATTGCACAATTGCGCAAGGACCCGATGCTGGCAGGCGCAATAACGCAAACCGACAAACAACTCAAAGCCGCGCATGTCAGTACCGAAACAGCGTCGAATCGTGTTGACGACGCGCAAGCGGCGCTTGAAGCCGCGCGCAAAGTGCTCCCCGACTTGGCGCTGGAGCGGCAAAAGCCGTGGCCAGCCGTGGCCTGGCTGCGCCATCCCGCTATCCCGCTGGCCGCCGGCATGCCGATGACACGCGCGGCCGGTGGCTCCCTGCGTCCCCTCGAAAGTCGCGACCTGCATCCCTACGCCTTGCTCGAACGCAGCGTGACGAACCCTAAAGAAGTACTCATGCCATTGGCGCTCCTGGCGCGCTCCATCCATGCTCCTTTACTGGAACTGCGGGGAGTCGACGGCAAAGCGTTCGAACTGAAGCCGGTGCCGAGTTGGCCGCGCGCAGGGGGTGCCAATAGCCGCGAAGGCGTGGTACCGGAACGCGGCATCGGTTTCGCCTGCGTCGGCGTGCCTGGCGTTGAGCTACGCATGCTGCCCGGCCCCAAGGCTGGCAATGGCCAACCTGTCTTCCAGGCTGCTTTGCGCTATGACTTGCCGCTGCTCGACGAGGCCTTTGCCACTGCCGCCCTGCCGCCAGCACAGGGTGTGCCGGCACCGTCGGTAGAGCAGCCGGCGACCGGCAGCGTCCCCACCGCCCTCGACTGGCCCCTACTGGCCGCTTTCTGGCGCGAACAGGAGCGCAAGCAGCAAAACAGCCGCGTGGTAGACAGCTACCTGAGCGGATTTGTGGCCCTCGACGCGCCGAAGGCTGTCGACATAAAGACACTGGTGCGCGGATTGACCTGGTCAACAACACTGCGTATCGACCACTATGGCGACAGCCCACTCCCTCCGCCACTGCCCTACGGCGCCCTGACGCTGGGAAATCGCGCGGCTGTGCGAGGAAACGGGGCATTGGCTGGTTACGACGGCTGGCTGGGGCGCAGTAAAGACAACAAGCTCAGGCTGGAGGAGACAATAGCGACAGGCGACGCAAACAGTGTTCAAGTACTCGGCTTCAGTCCGGCCACCTTCCGCCAGGATGGCATCGATCTCGACAACGCGATGAGCGGGGCCGGTCCCGCAACGCTGGTCGTCGCTTCCATCTTGATGACGCGTCCGGTGACGGTGGGCGGTAGCGCCGCGGGCAAACGGCTGGTCTCACTGGTAAAACCAGTCGATGCGACCATTAACGGCGTCGGATTCCAGTTCTGGTTCAAGGATCTGTTGTTTGATGGCGACACTGCGCAGCTCGATGCTGACCCGCAGGCGTCGATCGCCTTCGATGCCTTAGACAAGGACGCAGTGCTCGCGCGCAACGGTGCCGAATGGCGCTTCGCTCCGGTCGAGATGGCCGCCGCCAAAGCTGCCATCCTGCTCGGTCGCGGCGAAATACCCTTCTTCGGCTTTCGCCTGGAGCCGCTGCGCCTGATCGATTTGAAGCTGACTTCCAATGCGGTGTCATCCGTCGAACTGCTGTGCCGCCTGGCGCTCAACCCACGCACTGACAGTAGCAACCTGATCCGGGTGACCCTATCGAACCCGGGCCCCAGCGGCCTGACAGCCTCCTTCACGTTGGCCGACCCGGCACACCCCTTGCGGTTCGAGCTGCGCGCAGCGGACAACGCGCGCGGGCGAAGGGTGCAGGTCACGGCCCGCTGCTCCACAGGTGCGACATTCGCCTTGAAGGGTCTCAGTTTCGGCGTCGACGTCGCGGGCGTCATGGTAGGCCTCGGTCGGCCGGCTATCGTATCGGCACCCGGTGAGGACGGCGCGTGGCAAGTGGTGATGCGCGCTACCCCGAATCCAGCCGATACTGGCCAGTCGCGCCTGCGCATCAAGCGTGCTTGCGTGAGCGCCGGCTACCTGTTCGACCCAAACGAGCCGCTCAGGGATCTGCCCGTCAAATTCGAATGGGACCCGGTGATCGAACTATTTGCGCAAGGCGAGCACGCCGATCGCGCCACCGCCCCGGTGATCTGGCCTCTGGGGCTGGACGCACCCTTGGTGCTGCTCGGGATGACGGCGTCGAACACGAAGCGGGACGACCCGCCCGACGAGGCGAACGGCGCGATTTCAGACGAGCTGAAAGCCGGTTTTAATGTAGCCGCGGACGGCGCGCGCGCCAGCGTGCGGGCCGGCCTCGTCGTGCAGCTGGGTGTATCCGACCGGATTGATGGCACGGTGGAGCTCGCCGCCGGACAGTGCGAGGGTGTGCTGTTGCAGGATAAACAGGCGTACAACGGCGGTGCCGGCCGGCTGTGCGGAAAAGGCATTACCGTCACGGGTGTGCACCTGTACTTCAGTGTCGGTACTAACGACGAGGGCAAATGGGTGGGGCAGGCCACTGTCGACGCCTCTATCGACGCCGACAACGACGTCGGTTGGCCGGCACTCGACGTTGGCTCACTGGCATCCCGGGTACCGCTGCCTCTGACGACAACGCGCCCACTCAGCGGCCGGATGCTTGTTGGCCCTGGCACGGGCAGTGCGGCGCAACACAGGGTCAAATGGACCCTGGCCGGCCACCGTATACCGCTCACGCTCGCGGCGGCCATCCTCAGGCCCCATGGCACGGCGGTCTGGGTGACGCCAGTGGTGGCCCGCCACACACTCAAGCGCGACAACAAGACCTTGAGCTGGACCGGCGTCGAATCGATTGCTGTGGGCCGCCCTGCCGGCCTGGTACCGCCTGTGCCAGCGAAACTCGAGGAAGACGCCAACACCTTCGCGGCCCGATACAAGCGGGGCATTGTCAATGGCAAAAAGGGTGAGGAAGAGCCGGGCATGCTACGGGCAGGTGCCGGCGCCGTCGCCACCGTCCTGCAGGGTGCATTGGGCGCCCTGTTCCGCAAGCTCTGGGCCGCGCACGGGGGCGACACCGTCATGATTGCGGGGGGCTTCGTCGGGATGCTGCGATTCGAGCAAAATGACATCGCCGCCCCGCTGCTGCGTCTGCCGGTATTGGCAGGGCTCGGCATCCGGATCGCGCAGGACACGTTCAAAGCTGGTATCGAGCTTGCCTGGAACGATGGCCCGGCCGCGCGCGCGGTAGCGCTCACCCGTCCGACGGCGGCGTCGCCCGCCAATGTGTCGTCGGACGCGCTGGCGACCGCCCTGCTGGCCGGTTCGCTGACGCGCCAGTGGGACACCGCAGCCGTGGTGCAAATGATCGGCACCGTACTGGTTGAGCAAAGTTTCGAGGTACGTCCGCAGGAGGACAACCCCAGCCTGGAGGGCACGCCGTTCTTCCTGGCGGCGGCGGTGTCAGTCAATGCCGTGTTGAACGCCGCCCCTGCGAAGTATGTCAACAAGCCCGACCAGACGGACATCCGTGCGCTGTCGCTGGTGGCATGCACACTGAAGCGCATCGAGTCCGGGCGCGTGTTCCCTGACGTTACCCTGGCCGCGGCAGTCGAAATGCGCGATGTCGCGCCGGTGACCCTTGAGACGCCGCCGCGGCCGCCCTCGAACATGCTGTACGTATTGGGGAGCCGCGTGCGGCGACAACCCTCCCCTTACACCCGCCCAGTTTCGAACGACCTCTCGATGGCGCCCTATCTTCGCGCGATCGCCGTAACCCTCGACCCCGACCCTACCGGTTTTTTACTGGCATCCTATGACGGACCGGATGGGGCAACCTTCCTGCACGGCACGATTGCGTCGATGGCGCTCGACCGCGGGATGGGCGATCCGGCCGTTCCCGTCGCGTTTGCCGATGGCAGCCGCGGTTCGCCGGCCATGCCGGCAGTCCACAACCTGCTGCGCTGGCTGGCCGCACCCAACGAGGGGCCGGGCACGCCTATCCGCGATGAGGAGGGCTCCGGCCTGGCTGGCCTGGCACGCCGCTTGACGTTGCCGGCCAGCGCCTCGGCGCCAATCGACCTGAGTTTGGAAAAGCCGGCGTTGGACCTAGTGTGGCTGTCTCAAACGCAGGTGCCGGTATATCTGCCGCTGCAAGTCGCCAAACTGCGTGGGGAACCCATCGGCTGGCTGCAGCCGGCACCGCCACGGGTGCGCCTTCCAGTCGACAACGAGGTGGTCGGCGCCATTTTGGAGAGTACGCCGCGTGGCGTGCCGCACAAAGATACCGAAGCCGCCGCTGCGGCGGATGCGTTAGCCGGACCCCAGGCACAACCCTTCATGCCTGGCCAGGTAGCGGGCGCATCCGTCGGAGAACGGGCCGGTATAATGACGCTGCGCCGAGTCCGCATACTCGCGCGGCTCGATGGCACGGCGACAGGCGATATTCGCGCCTACGACGCTGTGAATGCGCGCTTCGGCGCGCCGGCCCAGGCCAGCTCATCGTTCGCGCGCAAGTTGCGCACACCGCGGCCCAAGGAGCTGCCAGCCAATTGCGGCGACGCCGCGCGCGACCGCCGTATACAGGCTTCGCTGGTGCGCCCGCTGACCCAGGCCAGTGCCCTGCTGGGTTCCGCCGACATCGTCCAGGGTGGCTCTGGATCCTTCGGCCCCGGGCCAGATAAAGGCAAAGGCAACCAGTTCCAGGACTGGGCGATCGAGGTCGTGGCTAGCCCGGAAAGCGCAAGCGTGGTATCGGAGCGCTGGGACGGCTCGGTGCGCCTGGTGTGCCGAATCGTCGTGCGCCTGGCCCTGCAACAGCCTGCCGAGACAATGCCGGTCAGCCCGGCCGCTTTTCTGTTCACCGCGCTTGGCCTTCGAGACGGCATGTCGAGTGCGCGACTGAAAATCGGCGGCCATCTCCTCACCTACCACTGGCTGGTACTGGCTGCGGGTGCCACGCAGGTCAAATGGACATATGGGATACAGGAGGCGCCTTGCAAGAATGCCGCTGGCTGGAACTGGTGCATGGCCTCGATTGCCTTGACCCTCGATCCGCGCGCGGTCTCGCTACCGTTGTCGGCGCAGCCGCCAACGGTGCTACCCGAGATCGCACGCGCGCTCGCTGAGCAGGCAGTACTGCCGCCAGTGGAACTGCAGTGGACTTTCCTGCCCTGCTCCTCGAGCGAGGTGCCGACCAACCCCGCCGAGCAGGTCAAGCTCGACAGCGGTGATCCGGACCAGCGACGGCTGGTCGAGGGTGGCAGCGAGCGTGCGCCGCTGACATTGCGCATGCCACTTTACCCGATGCTGCAGGCGCGAGGCTCGCTGCCGCTGACCCCATCGACGCTGATCTTCAGCGACCCCGCCTATGACCGAGACCTCGCCAACCCGCCGTTCAGTACCGTCGACAAACTCAAGGCGACAGGCCACGTCGACCCTCTCGGCGTCGACCAGCGCGGCGACCTGCGTCTGGTGCTGTCGGCGGACCGCGGCCGGGTTAACCTGCGTGGGGTGGTCACGCTGATGCTCGATATCGCCTACGAACGGCGCATGGACGAACTGGCCCAAGCGGTGGCCGAAGCGAAAGGTGCTGCGCCAGCGGGCGACCTGGATCAGCGTAACGATACCGAGATGCACAAGGACGTCGCGCGCGTCACCTTAAAACTGCTGGCGGCCAGCGGCAAGACACGCGAGGTGAAATTTGGCAGCCACATCGACGTTAAAGACAAGCCGGTCGCGGGCGAGTTATGGGTCAAGCTTGCGACCGTCTACGAAATGCCGCTGACCCGGCTGGTGGAAGCCAATGGTGAGCCAGCCGACCTGCAGCCTGGCGATGTGCTGCAGGTGAGCGCGGCGCTCCGCGGCAAGCAGGACAAGACTGATGCATTACTCACGCGCCGCCTGTGGAACACGCAGAAAGGGGATTTTACCGCGGTCGACATAGCCCTGGCACCAGTGCCCACTTGTACCCTGGCGTTGACGCTGACCGACGAGGCGGTGGTCGAGCCTCCACCCGCGCTGTACCTGGCACTGCAACGTAGCCTGGGCAAGGATGGACGGTGGCGTCTGGCGATGCCGCTGCACGCCCAGTCGCCGTTGCCGCGCCGTGTCGACCTGATGGACCCGGCGCGCGGCTTTCGCACGGGCTTGATGCGACGCCATGCGGATTTCGTGTGGTACCTGACCTGTCCGGCCACGATGTTGAAAGAGCATGCGCTGGCGGTGCTCAAGAGCGATCGCAATGGTCAGGGTTATTGGCCGGACAGTGTTGCCGAATTCCTGACACCGGAAGACTTCAACATCAAGTGAGGAAAACAGCATGACACTTATGACCCTGATCGGTGCCGCCGGCCTGGCCTGCGCTATTGGAGGCGCCGCCCGGGAGGACGCCCCTGGATGCGCATGCGGGCCAACCTATTGCGTCGATACGTCGCACAAAAGAAAAACGCCGCCACAGTGCACCTGTACCCTACCCGCCTGGTGGCGCTCTACGACAAGCTCATCCTTTCTTCCTCGTTACTCGTCGTCGGGTAGCTAGCATCAACCCAGTGGACGGGTATCGTTACAGATAGTCGAAAGCAGCAAGCTACCCATCGACAACAACAACGCCGAACGTGCGATCTGGCCCTTCATTGTCGGAAGAAAGAACTGGTTGTTCAGCGACACACCCAAGGGGGCGACGGACAGCGCTCAGCCGCATTAAACGGATCTGTTGGGGCTGCATTAATCGACTAACCTGATAGAGCTATGGTCTATAAAGACCATGTTCTCTACGGCCACCCTTGGGTCTTACCACTGAGCCGAGTGGTGGGCAGGGTGGCCGCGCCCACGAATATCTGCCGTGCCTTGTACTGGTCATCGTCCAGGTGAGACGCCAGGCTGCCGGGTGGAACATCGAACCGTAGTGCAACGATCGTTTGTGCGGCGTTTGAAAGCGTCTGCAGTAGTCAGATTTTTCAAGGGCGTATTGAAAGCCAGGTCAGCGGACCATTGAGACTTGGGCACCCAGCGCACGCAGCCCACCATTTTCTGGAGCGCCCCGTCCAGCATATAGTGAATCTCGACAACGCCTCCAGCCCTCGTCTCGGCCGGTGTACCGCTGCCCACGGGTGGCCAAGCGTAATTGCCAAAGCACCGAAACGCCAGAAATCGATCAGACATCGTTCACCTCCATGTGAGGTCAGGAACCATCGAACATTTCGAAGCCAAAGGCTCCGGC
This sequence comes from Pseudomonas sp. Sample_16, assembly GCF_004307665.1. Lineage (NCBI taxonomy): Bacteria > Pseudomonadati > Pseudomonadota > Gammaproteobacteria > Pseudomonadales > Pseudomonadaceae > Pseudomonas > Pseudomonas sp. Sample_16. The sequence continues at coordinate 74,334 of NZ_RCOB01000097.1, read as the reverse complement.
GCCACAGTTCGGGCGCTACAGTTCAAATGCGTGGTTTGAGTTTGAATTCGGGGGTCGGCTTGGGTGCTTTGTTCCCCGGATCGATGGTCGCGCCGCCCGGTTGGGCCGTTGATGCGGCAATTTCCGCGGCGAGTTTCAGCAAAGATTCGAGAATGTGCTGCGCCAGTACAGCCTGGGAGCGAAACGGCGGACCAGACTGTTGAGTACCGGCACGCTGCTGGAAGCGATAGGTCGCCGGCCCCAGTTTGGCGTTGGTGAAGAAGCGCTGATAACGCTGTGAGGGTGTGGCGTTGAGCGCGATGTCCGTGGTCCTGAGGCAACCGACCACCTCGCTCACCGACGCAATCAATAGACGCAAGCGGATCAACTGATGGTTCTCCCAGTTCATATCCGGGCTAGGGGCGATACCCTCCAGATGACTGCAATCGCCAAAGCGCCGGACAAACTCGATGCCTGCTTCTTGTCCGTATCGAGTCAGTGCATTGATCCGGCTTTCAGGCATCGCGAGGTTGAGTCCACCCTCTTCGGCCGTCAGCCGAATCAACGCGACACGATCGCGAAACCCGGGCAGACGTGACAGCGTGTCATGGCTCCATTCCGTGGCCGTATTGAAAATGGCAGAAACAAAACCGCCTATTGAACCCAATGCACCCAATTGGTGGAAACGGCGCCAGGAGGGAAGCCGTGCTTGATTGTTGTTCTGTGGAAAGAAAACCCGGTCCTGCTTCGGATCCTGATAATCGTGCAATACGCCCAAATCCAGGCCGAATGTTGGTCGTTGCGGAAGCGGCGAGTCAAAAAAATGAATGGGGAAGTTCGAGCTCAGACCACCATCGGAAAACCAGCAATACTCCAGATCTTTGCCTGGGTTCCCATAATCTGTGGCGTAGAGGGGAATGGCACTGAGCAAAAATGGAAAGCTCAGGCTCATCCTGACCGCCACAACCACCGGCAAATCTTCGGGTTTTGGCAGGCGACAGTAGCCAATACGCGACGCTTCACTGTGCGATCCACCCTGTGCCGGCCGTTGGTGGGCAATCATCCAGTCCACGACTTTTGCCGGAAATAACTCCCGAAAATCCTCTTCCAGGTAATAGAACTGATTGTTTTCGCGAACCAGCACGTCGTCGCGAAAAGGCAATCGATAGGGGCGCCCTTGGGATAGGCAGGTGGTCATCATTTGCAAGTTGATGTCGAGCTTGGCCAGGTCTCCAAACGTCAATGGTTTGTGGGTCGGTGCCCCCACTACTTCACTTAGAACATCGGCCTGGCCGCTTAATTGATCCAGATAGCGATGCAACCAGACTGTCAAACACTGGGACGCCACTTCCGTGGTGTCACCAGGTTCCGGCATTCCACTGCACAGACCAAATCGATTACTTCGCAGTACGGACACCAGACGCGCCGCAAGCAAAATGAAACCGCCGATAGCAGCACATAAAAGCCCGCCAACAAGGAACCAAACCAAGGTAAAAAAATGCAGCGCCTGCCATTCGGTGAACGTCAGTGGGAGCGCACCGAGAACAAAACCAAACAATAACGCAATCCGCAGCTCCCCCGACAAACACTTGGCAACGCTCCAGTATCTGGTTCGTTTGCGTTCAATACTCAACGAGGTCGTCAAGCCATCGAACAACGTTGATAGGCGGGGATGAGCCCGAAACATACCGAGCAAGCCGGTGCGGGTTGTTACTTTATCCGGGGAGGCCAGGTAATGCGGCAATTGAGCCAGCAGCTCAAAGTCACTGCACTGGCTTTTTGCGTCAAGCAGACCTTGCTTGCGCCTTTGTTTACCCGCCTCGGCTGCAGCTGCTGCGGCGGCTGCGATCGCTCCTGCGCTGGTGCCACCAATGGAGCGCAGGCGGAATGCCTTGGCAATTTCGACAATGGCCAGCGGATAAACAACGCCGCTGGTGATACCACCCTTCATAACCAGATCGCATTCACTGGGGTATGAGATGGAAGGCAAGATTTGTTCTGCGAGTGGTTGATCAGGTTCCATATCAGCTTCGTTCATCAGCGAATACCCTGTCGTGGATGTCGCGAAGTCACCTCAAATAAGTCGAACAACATTAACGCTGAAGTACAAACTTAGAAAAGTACAGCTAGTGAGCAAAAAGTCGAATCATATGCTTTGCAGGAAGATGCAAAAAACTCTGGAAAGCTAACAAAAAACTATAGTGATCAGATTCTATTAGAGCTCGTTCCTCAAGGAGTTAATATTCAATCAAGATATTTTAGCTGATTCGCATATGACTCGATCCCAAGCGTAGATGCGGGTAAGCCAACGCGCAACCCGAACACCGTAAAATTCGATATTTTTTAGAATAACGCACCGATAGCTTAAAAAATAAACAACTTGCGAGGCTCTTGTAATGGTGTCACACCACACCATCCCCGCTTCCGGTCTGAGAGGAAAGGATGGTTTTTTATTTATTTGCATTTCGATAGCGCAGAACGAAAGTTCAATCAACCTGCGATAACAGCAGTGAAGTATTGTGTGCACGTCCTCCCCCCCCTTCAATATGCTCCACTGCGCTTGATAAGCTCCCGCCCGGTCATAATTGGGCGCAATTCGTGTGTAAAGATACAGCGACACACTAAAGTGTGGTGATTTTTGCCGTTGTCGATCGAGAGTTCTTGTCCAGGGAACAGGTCGGCCAGGCCAGTCACGGCGGGAAGTCCTGCTAGGATTGTTAGCGTCATGGGGACTCCGTGCAGGAGAAGGGCTGGCAATCGCAAGATATGGCAACATTGGGTTACTAATGGATGCTGCCGACACGTCCGTTATCGCCTTCGCGGCTCGCCCTGTCTGAGCCTGTCAGCTTCCTGCTGCGACTGCCCTGGTTCCACTGGCACCGACACGGCCTTCGGCGGTTTTGGTTCTTCTTCTGGAGGCTTGCCGGCTGACCGGATAGAGATCACGCGATTGAGCATATCGAACCAGAATGGCGCACCTAGCGTGGCTGCCAGCGCTGTCAGTAGCCATCCCAGCGCGTGTTGCCAGGCTAAATCGCCGTATGCACTTAAACCAGCAGGTAGCTCCTGACCGTTGTCCTGTTGGGCTTTCGTTCCTTTCTTGACCCAACCAATTGGAACTGCCAAGTCCGTCAGTTTTGTCTGCACCGCATTAAATTGTCCAAGCAGGCTGTGCGGGTCGCCGTCGGCGACGATCGGGGCACCCGGCGCGGAAGGTGGATTTTGTTTTGCAAACTGCATTGCTTGCCTTGCAATCGCTTCACCCACTGCCGGATAAGTTTGCAAATGCCTGAAAATCAGTATGGCGTCGACGTTCATTGCAATAGCCACGACCAGCGCCAGAATGGCGATGACTCGTTGCGAGCGACGTTTATACCAGCCGTTGACCCGGTCCATTCCATTGTTGAACCAGACCTCGATGTTTTCTTTTAGTTTTTCGCCATCGTTTTTGGCGTCATCGAACAAGGTCAACAGCGCCTTCTGCAGGTCTCCGGTAGGTAGCGCTTCAAGCATCTGGCGCACGTAACGGGCCGAGATCCCGTCGATAAACCATTGGATGTCGGCATAGGCGTCCGCGACCGTGTAGGGACCCTGCAGCCGCTTGCCCATCGCGGTGAGCTCCTCTCTCAACACCATGGTTGCCGGGCCCGCCGGCAGAGTAGTAACCGCAACGTCGAAGCGCTGGCGTAATTCTTCTATCCCGGCACGCGTAGTCACTCCATCGGTGACCAGTTGCTGCAAGGTCTGGAGCAGAGGCACGAGTTCCGGCCTGCCCACGTTGTTGAGTTCCCTGACCCTGGTGTCCACCTCCCCCAGCCACGTGCGCGTATTCGAGCTGCCGCTCGCATCGAGATGCCGGACAAGATCGCCAGCGATAGCCGCCTGGATACCGCTTGAAGCCGACATCTTTCCTGCCACCGTGGACAGTTGCTCCCTCAGGTTATCCACCGTCGCGCCCGTGCTGGCAGCTGAATCCAGTGCGGCCCTCAAAGCCTTCTGACACTCGGCGATTGCGCTTGAATTCTCTTGGATCACGCTCATCAGCACGTTGGCAAACGAACGGGAGGGAATATAGGACGGTCCGCGCTCTATTATCCAAGTCTTTTCCTTGCAGTTCCTTCTATCAGGGGGTGGGCGTACACCTTTTCCATCCATTCGGAACCGATCAGCCGGTCGATTCCCAGTCGCAACCATTTCGCCCTAGACATCAGTGCTGCAGCGATCATTTCGTTGATGATCGTCACCAGCATGCTGACGAGCAAAAAGATGAATATCAGACCGATGACCGTATCGAGAATACCAGAACCGAACATATTTCCCTCCGGGGCATCAATCATTAGACGCGTGGATCCGCCGTCTTCGCATTGAAGCCGCAAAATCGAATGTGCCTAAAACTCTGAACTGATCGTTAGGAACGCACCCACTGGCCATTTTCAAATGACAACGGACTATGGGTACATGTGTCAGGATCATCACCCCATAACTGAATGATGTTTGCGCCCGGGCTGAACTGCCGCTGCCAATCCACCGCCGTTCCCCCACTCAAAAATGGCCCGGCGAGGGTAGAATCTCCGCATGCAAAGTAGGTATCGTCAATTTCTAAGCCAGTAATTGATACAAAATAGTACGTTACTTTTATATGGCCCATACTTTTCTCCATTGCTCATTTACAGAAATACACGCTCTTCTTTCGGCACTCGACTGCTCATTAACTGAACATATGGCTAGTCTTCCCATCTATATGTTCAGCCTCAGATGCTTTGGCGCTTGAATCATTCAACCAAGCAAATAAAAAATCATTAAATAAGCCAGGGCGACGTGTTAAATTCTTTCATTAGCTATATCAGCATGGATCATTCAGCTCACCTGCCAGCCACCAGCCAGAGGTTGAAGCACAGACCCTGCATCATATCACTCATGAATGATGCAACGGCTATTTCGAGCCCTGCGGTAATTCCGTCATCGCTGCATTCCAATGTATAAACACTAGCCACAAATAACTCCTTTCTAAAATCAACAACAAACCCTAAAGCGGCAGCCAAAAACTAAGATATCCCATTGCGATCCATTGCCTTTACAGCACACACAACAAGTTATTTAGATCTAATTATTAGCATGCCACATGATTTGACTTATATTAATTCGCGATCACCCCATACTATTAATGCGGAATAATTATATTGGTGCCTGCCCCCCCCCCCTCTTAAGTGGCTTTTCATCTGCCTTGTGCTTTCGGCCATTAGCTCAATCGCAGACATACATGGCGCCACGTCACAGGACCTACATAACCTCAATGCAAAACATGGAACTAGCCAGACACTGAAAGCACCCTAAGGAGGTACAAGGCATACTGCAGAGTTGTTGATATTCGAAATAAATACTGAACTAGCGGAAGCTTTGACAAGAAGACTAAAAAATCGGAAGTGCTTGATTGAAGAGCTCTCCAACTTCCGTAGTCCTACAGCCAACAACTGCGATCAAACAGAAAGGCGATAGGACTGGAATATGGATCGGGTCTGTGCAAGGAAAGGATATGAAGGGGCGAGATGCGGGCGAGCTATTCTGAGCGCAGACATTACTAAGCTCTCCAACTCAGCCCGCTGCTTTGCATCTGTGACATTGCGGGCTTTTTCACTCAGTTCCCAACCGTGAAAGAGAGCCGTCTGAACCATTGTCTTACTAATATCCGTTCTTAGACAAGGTCGCCCCTTAACAATCCATACACCTCAAAACCTAGTTGACGCTCTTCCTCGGAAAAGCCCATCGTGGCCTCCTCGCGCGTCAATTGGACCTGTACGTCACAGGTAGGCAGATAATTCCAACAGACAACGCCTACATTCAGGCCGATCGCGTTGGTGTCTCCACCGCTGTCTCGGGGCCTGGAGACCTCAGTCGATGTGAGAGACAACCAGCGGTTGTCATCAAGGGTCAAGTGCTGTTCACCCTGAAACCGGAGCCGTGTGAAATTGCGTTGGCAAGCGCCAAGACGCAACTGGGTAAGGTGCTCAATCAGATCCTCAATCTCAGGCCCTCGTTACAGTTGATTGAAAGTACCAATCGCTTAGATTGAGTTTAAGTTACTTACAATCACTTTAAAAAAATAAACACAGAAAATCGCCATCAAAAAAAATAAAGCCACAGAAAAACAGGGTGTAAAACTTGTCAGAGCCCGATATAAATCATACAAAACAACAAATTAGAATTTATCTTTTTTAAGTGATACCGACAGTATCAATCAACTGCAGTTGTTCTGAAAATTGCTCTACCAGTTTTTGTTGGCTGACGATTTCCATATCGGCAAAAATCAAGCCCTGGCGAAATGGCTTCGCTGGCCAGACCGAATCCTGATGAGCCCGTCATCAGCCGATGACGCTTTCCAGATTCCGCCAGCTATGTGCATTTGCAAACTCCACCCGGCAACAACGTCGTTGCGTTTTCAATGTGCCGGCTGGGAAAATCAGTGAGTACTCGATGGCGTCACCCAAATGGTAGTAATGCATCACGCCTGACTGGTTGGGGGAAAATGTCCTGTGGGCGAATCTTCAGCCATCCGCAATATCGTGAGCCGTCCCTGTTGGTCGGTATGGCTTGTTTGTCGGAGCGTAACGTCGATGGTATTCGCTGCATCTGGTGCAGTGCCAGTTCGAGTGCGACGATCAATTGTCCGGCTGAGTCCGTCGCGCACTGCTAACGTTTTTTGGCTTGTATTTACGTGTTTTCGCCGACGATAGGCGATTAACTCGACTAAACAGGCATTTAGCGTAGTTATAAAATTCATCCCTTCAACGCTCAGTTCGGATCCAGCAACCCGCCGCTCCAGTTGCGTGAAACACGGCTACCGGTGAATTTGGCCACTACCGCGCCTTGTGGGATCAGGCGATCGCGATAACGCGTGACCATGCGCCCGGTTTGTTCGGCCAACAAGACGACTTGCGAAGACGGATCTCCCGGCCGGCGCAGGATTCGCGCAAACCGCTGGCCTTGCTCCACGACATCACCCAGTTCTTTTTCAAAGATCAGTACGCCAGATTGTGGTGCAAGAATGGTCTCCATCTGCGCCATGTCCCTGATCTCGACAGGCCATTCGGCCAGTGCGGTCACTTCGTCGATAATTCCGTAGCCACACAGCCAGGCGTACAGGCCATCGGCGTCTTGCGTGGCGTACCGGTCGTTGACGTCGCCCTGCCCTCGCAGCTCCAGGGTAGCGGCCATGCGACCTTGCGTCGTACCTTCGCGCAACCACGGAGCGATGATGGTTTCTTCGAATGAGCCATCGCCGCCATTGTCCCAGATGATTGCCACGTCCATCTTCATCGCTGTCGCCAGTTCGTGGCCTCGGGGCCAGAAACTGCGATGCACGTAGAGATAGGGAAGTGCTTCGTCATCGGTATGCAGATCAAGCATCACGTCTGCCGACGCGGCCAGTTCTACCAGTTTCTTTTGCCATTGCTGGACATTCGTAGCCGGTTGTTCCATCGCGGCTGATTGATCGAAGCCCCGGTTGAAATTATGGCCGGTAGCATCGTGAAAGCGCCCCAGAATCCGACCTTGGCGAAACTGGCCGATGCCCAGGGGATTGGCCTGTGGAACCACGGTCACGCTGCCCTTCAGTCGGCCCTCGGCCTCGGCCACTGCAAGTCGTTGCATCAAGACGTGCAAGACCAGCATTCCGGCAATTTCATCGGCATGCACCCCAGCCTGCAAGTGCACCTTCGGCCCGGTATTGTCGCCTTCGAAACGCCAGGCACCGACCTGCACCGCGTCACCATTGTTGTTAAGAACGCTGAATGAAACGTCCTGCGCCATGCCCTTCCCCTCTGTCATGAACGTAATTTTTCAGCCTGGTCAACGGGTTCCACATCTGCCGCTGCTGGGTAAAGGGGTTGCGACACGGAGCATTCAGCACCGACGACGTCCTGTGAGGGATGCCGGCCGAAAATCATCGCCAGGGTGCCACTGACCGCGATCAAACCGGCGCCGATCATCAACGACACATCCATCAGCGTGCCCCAGATCAGGCTCGACAGCAGGAACGCCCAGATCAATCCCGTGTACTCGAAGGGTGCCAATACCGTCGCGGTGGCGCGCTGGAAACTGGCGAACAGCAGGAACTGGCCGATGCCGCCCAACAGGCCCGCTCCCAGCATGCCTAGCCAGGCCGGGGTCGGCGCTGGCGTATGGGTCCAGGGCAATGCCACCGCCATGCAAATGACGAACACCACGTTGGTGATCAGCATCTGCTCCAGCACCGAGGTCTGGTCATCCACCTGGCGCAGCTGGATATAGGTGAATGCCCAGCACATCGCCGCCAACAGCGTCAGCACAATCGGCAGCGGATCGGCCAGATTGTTGGGGCGACAAGCAATCACCACGCCGACAAAACCGATGAGCAAGGTAAACCACTGCCAACCGCTGACGCGTTCCTTGAGTATCGTAGTCGCCAGCACCGTGACCATGATCGGCGCCGAAAAATACAACGTGGTCATTTCCGCGAGCGTCAGGTCCCGGGCTGCCGTGTAATACAGCAGCCACGCAGCGATCGACAACAACCCGCGCACGACCAGCAAGCGGCGACTGGACGACTGCCACGCACGGCGCACCAGCGACAAACGCCCGATCAGCAAGCACGCAACCGCAACCACCAAGGCTCGCCAGAACAAAATGCTGACCACCGAATAGTCGGCCACCAGCCACTTGATGCCGGCGTCCTGCAACGACAGGAACGCGTAGCCCAAGGTGCACAGGCCGATGCCTTGCAGCGAGCGGTCAACCAACGGTTTGTTCATCATGCGGACCTGCGTACCGGCGTTCCCCGGCGCTCGAAAAAGGCAAACAAGGCTTCGATCAGGAACGTCAGACAGACGTAGACACCGGCCACCAGCAACAACGGTTCGTAGACTTGCAGGGTTTGCGCCCGAACCACGTTGGCCGCACCCAGCAAATCGATGACCGCGATGGTCGAGGCCAGCGCCGTGGACTTGAGCAGCATCACGGTTTCCCCGGCCAGGGTCGGCAACAGCAAACGCAAGGCCCGCGGCAGCCGCACGCGCAACAGTGCCTGGCGAGCCGTCATGCCAAACGCCGAGGCTGCTTCCATCTCACCCTTCGGGACGGCCAACAGACCGCCGCGGATCACTTCGCCGACATAGGCGCCAACCGACACCACCAGGGCAAACACGATGTACCAGTAACCATCGCGCAGGTACGGCCAGAGAAAGCTGCCGCGAATCAGCGGGAACTGCGCAAACAGGCTGCCGAGTCCGTAGTAGAAGATGTAAATCTGAATCAGCAGCGGCGTGCCGCGGGTCACGCTGGTGTAAAACAGGCTGACCCTGGCGATCACTGTGTTCTTCGAGATTCGCGCCAGGGCTACCAAAATCGCCAGCAAGAAACCCAGCACACTGGCAATCAACAGAATCATGAGGGTCGTTTGCAGCCCCCTGATCAACAGCGATGCGTATTCAACTGTCCACGCTGGAATCATTTCATTTACTCAGCCGGTTTAGTCAACAAGAGGCATCCAGCGACGAATACGCCGCTCCAACCGTCCCGACAGGTAGTTCGACACCAGCGTCACCGCGTAATACAACGCCGCGGCCGTGAGGTAGAACAACAGATAGTGACGCGTCGAACCCGCCGCTTGCTTGGCGGTGTACAGCAACTCGTTGGTGCCGACCACGCTGATCAGGGCGCTGTCCTTGATCAGGTTGATCCACAGGTTGGCCATCCCCGCCATTGCGTAAGGGGCCATGATTGGCAACGTGACACGCCGGAACAGGCCAAAACCGTGCAAGCCGAAGGCCTTGCCTGCTTCGATCTGGCCATAGGGAATCGCCTGGATCGCCGCACGGAAAATCTCCGAGGCGTAGGCACCCTGCACCAGTCCCAGCACCACGATCGCCGCCAACGGGCCACTGACATTGACCACTTCGTAACCCAGCGAGGTCATCAGCGAGTTGAGCAGCATCGAACCCATGTAGTACAGCAACAGAATCAGCAACAACTCCGGCACCGCGCGGAACAATGTGGTGTAACCGCGAGCCAGTGCTGCAATCGGTTTCGGCGCACCCAACTTGAGGCAGGCCACCAGCAAGCCGATCCCCAGCCCGAGCACGAATGCTCCGGCCGAGATCTGCAGGGTCATCCAGAGCCCCTTGAGCAGCGCCCCGCCCCACCCTTGCTCGCTGAAATTGATCAAATCGAACATTGCAGGCATTTCAGTCTCCCGTAACAACCGTGAACGCACCGCATAGCCTTTGTGGGAGCTGGCTTGCCAGCGAAGGCGGTACGTCAGGCACACCGCGTCGCGTCAATCGCCGGCAAGCCAGCTCCCACAGGGTTCTATATGCGCCCGGTTGGTCAGAACGTCGGCTTCACGCTTGTACCGAAGTAGCGCTGGGACAAGTCGTCATAGTCCTTGCTCGCCAGCAACTCCTGGATCGCCTTGTCGAGTTTGCTCTTGAGCTCGGTGTCGTCCTTGCGCAGACCGGCGCCCACGCCTTTGCCGAAGATCGGGTCGTATGGCACCGCGCCGAGGTAGGCCAGGTCTTTGGCATCCGGGGTCTTGACGAAAGCAGCCATGGCCGTGCCGTCGGCCATCATCAGGTCGATGCGGCCAGCGAGCAGGTCGGCGTTCACCGAGTCCTGGGTGTCGTAGTACTTCACGTCAGCAATTTTTTCGTAGTAGGTCTTCAGGTAGCTCGCACTGACTGTCGAGTTCTGCACGCCGATGGTTTTTCCTTTGAGGTCATCCGGGTACTTTTTGACGACGGCGTCCTTCGGCCCCACCACCGCGACCACCGAGTCGTAATAGGCTTTGCTGAATGCGATCTGTTTTTCGCGCTCTTCGGTCACCGACATCGAGGAGAAAATCACGTCGATTTTCTTCGCCAACAACGATGGAATGATCCCGTCCCACGCCACTTCCTTGATCTCGCACTCGGCCTTCATTTCGCTGCACAGCTTGTGAATCAAGTCGACCTCAAAACCTTTCCATTCACCGTTGGCCTGTTTTTCGGTGTACGGCGGATAAGGTTCCGCGGCGACTGCAAAGCGAATGGGCTGTGCCTGAGCTGCGCTCATGCCGGCCAGCAATACGCAGGCGGCGCCAGTCAACCAGTGTGCAAAACGTCGATTTCCCATGGTGTTTTCCCGTCTTTTTATGTGGCGTTAGCGAGTTTGATGAGCGTTGACGAACTGCCGGCAACGCTCGCTGCGTGGGTGTACGAACACTTCGTCCGGCGAACCGGTTTCCTCGATCAGGCCTTGATGCAAGAAGGCGACTTTGGAAGAGACATCGCGTGCGAAGGCCATTTCATGGGTCACCAGGATCATGGTCCGGCCTTCTTCGGCGAGGGAGCGGATCACCCGCAGCACTTCCCCGACCAATTCCGGGTCGAGTGCCGAGGTAGGTTCATCGAACAGCATGACCTTGGGCCGCATGGCCAGGGCCCGGGCGATGGCCACCCGTTGTTGCTGTCCCCCGGAGAGGAACGCCGGGTACTCGTTGCGCTTGGCCGCCAGCCCCACGCGTTCGAGCAAGGCTTCGGCGCGTTCGGTGGCCTCCGCTTTGCTTTCGCGCAGGACTTGGGTCGGCGCTTCGATGAGGTTCTCCAGCACCGTACGATGGGGCCAGAGGTTGAAATTCTGGAACACCATGCCCAGGCTGGACCGAATGCGCACCAGTTGCCTGGCGTCGCAAATGAGCGGCGCGCCGGGGCGGGTGTGATTGAGGTGAATGCTTTCGCCGTCCACCAGAATGCGCCCCTGGTCCGGCACTTCAAGCATGTTGATGCAACGCAGCAAGGTACTTTTGCCCGAGCCGCTGGCGCCAATCAGTGAAATCACTTCCCCTTCACGGGCGGTCAGGGACACGCCTTTGAGCACTTCGATATTGCCAAAACGCTTGTGCAGTTTTTCGACTTCGATCATGGTCCGCGCCGCAACCGGTTCGACCCTTGGCTCGGTTGCGACACTGTTGATCACCGGTCGCGGCGCTTCGCCCTTCAATACCAGGACGAAATCCCGAATGCGCTGGCAAGCCTCGGTCAGCCGCTCTTCACCCAAGGTGAAGGACAGGCGCACAAAGCCTTGGGCCGGCTCGCCGAAAGCCGCCGCGTCCAGCACCGACACCCTCGCCTCCCGCAACAGGCGCCAGGCAAATTCCAGCGAAGTCAGGCCAGTGCCACGCACGTCCACCAGTACGAACATGCCGGCATCGGGTTTGAGCACCGAAATGCCCGGGCAATCGGACAGCCCGTTCACCACCAGATCACGGCGGCGGCGATAGATGTCGCGCATGCCGTGGGTCACTTCAGCGTGGGCCTCGACAGCCTTGAGCGCGGCTTCCATGACGAACCCCGGCAAGCCGTAGAGCATGCTCAGGACCAGGGTTTCGGCATGCGCGATCAGGGCGGGGTCGGCAACGATCCAGCCGATCCGCCAACCGGTCATGGCGTGGGATTTCGACAGGCTGCCGATGACCACGCAACGCTCGGCCATGCCCGGCAGCGCTGCCAGGCTCAGGTGCTCGCGTTCGAAAGCCAGGCTCTCGTAGACCTCATCGACGACCACCCACAGGTCATGGGCGATCGCCAGGTCTGCGATGGCTTGCAGCTCTTCGCGATTGAGCATCACGCCGGTGGGATTGTTGGGGTTGGACAGGAAAATCGCCCGGGTTCGTGGAGTAATGGCTTTTGCCAATACGGCAGCGTCGAGACGGAAATCATCCATCGCCGAGCACGGTACCCGCACCAGGGTGGCGCCAGAAGCCTTGAGCGTAGCTTCGTAGGTCACGTACATCGGATCGAGGGCAATCACTTCGTCCCCCGCACTGAGCAGGCACATCGAGGTGACGAACAAGGCGTTCTGCGCACCGGCCACGGTGATCACATTCGCCGCCTGCAACTGACGCCCGAACAGATTGCCGTAGCGCGCGGCGATGACTTCGCGCAACGCCTGGCGGCCGGCGATTTCGGTGTAGTGGGTATCTCCTTCGCGCAACGCCTGGATGGCAGCATCGGTAATGAAATCGGGGGTTGGGAAATCCGGGTCGCCGACACTGAGAATGATCACATCCTCACCATTGCGGCGGGCTTCGAACGCCGCATTGTGAATATCCCAGGCAGCGACACCTTGACCTGAGATCCGCTCAACAAAAGGTGAAAACCGCATGCCAGTGCCTCGTTCAAATAGAAGAAACGCAAGCCCGCAACCAGCCGGGAAAGAAGGTGGAACGAACATAGACCAGGCTGAACACTCGTTCAACAGAAAAGTCGTGGTGGTTCGCGTTCAGCGTAAACAGGTCGTTTTTGCGACAGTGGTGGCGTTTTTACGCCGCGTGACGTTGAAACACAGCGGCAGGCGCCCGGGCGTCTATGCTGCTGTGATGTTCTTGGTCGGAAAACGCGTAATGCATTCAGGTACCCTCCAGCTGCTGCTGTCTGCCGTGCTTGTCCTTGGCGGTTGCGTGCGGTTGGGGCCGGACTTTCAATCGCCCGGCGAAACGTGGATCGATCACTGGAACACCCCGGCCCTTGAGCGCGCCAGCCAACGTGCAGTGAATCCGGACATCCGCCAGTGGTGGCAAGTGTTCGCCGACCCGGCGCTGGACCAGTTGATTGCCGAATCCGATGCGCACAACGCCAGCCTGAAGATCGCCGGGTTGCGCGTCATGGAAGCTCGCGCACAATTGGGCATTGCCCAAAGCGGTCTCTACCCGCAACTGCAGCAGGTCAGCGTTGACAGCCTTTACGTCAACCGGCGCCAGTCCGGCGGCAATAACCCGGTCGACAGCCATTTCTGGCAGCACAGCGCCGGGTTCGATGTGGGCTGGGAACTGGATTTCTGGGGCCGTTTCAGCCGCGCCATCGAGTCTTCCGATGCCAGTTACTTCGCTGCCGAAGCCAATTATGAAGATGCGCTGGTATTGCTCCGGGCTCAGGTTGCCGATACCTATTTTTCCCTGCGCACTACCGAAGCGCGTTTGCGTGTGGCTCGGGAAAACGCCCGCCAGCAACAGCGCAATTACGAGATCACGGAAAAACTGTTCATGAGTGGCCAGACGGCTGAACTCGACTTGCAACAAGCCAAGACCCAATACCTGGGCACCTTGAGCACAATCCCCGTTCTCGAGGATCAGATCGGTCGAATCCGCAACGCCCTGGCGGTGTTGATTGGTCGTCCACCCGGGGCGCTGCCGCTGATGGCCGAGAACACTGGGTTGATTCCGTTGGTGGACCGTGCGGTGCTGCAGGATGTCCCGGCCAATCTGCTGCTGCGTCGCCCCGATATACGCGCCGCAGAACTGAATGTCGCCGCCCAATCGGCACTGATCGGCGTAGCCGAAACCGATTTCTACCCGTCGTTGACGTTGCTGGGCAGTATCGTCTGGTCCGCTGATACCTTGAGCGGGACATCCCGCAGTCTCGACCTGATTGGCGGCCCTAGCCTGCGCTGGAACGTGTTCGACTATGGCCGTATCAGCAACAACGTGCGCGTGCAGGATGCACGGTTGCAGCAATTGATCGAGGCTTACCGCGACAAAGTCCGCCAGGCCGCGCGCGAGGCCGATGATGCAGCCAATGGACTGGTTCGCGCATTGCAGCGCGAACGCATTCTGCGTGAGGCCGAAGGCGCGGCCAAACGTTCATTGGAGCTGGCCAACGCGCTGTATCGCGAAGGCTATTCGGATTTCCAGCGCGTACTCGATGCACAGCGCGCACTGCTCGAACTCCAGGACAGTTACCTGCTCAGTCGCGGCGATGCCGTGAGCAACGTGATTGCCCTGTACAAGGCACTCGGCGGCGGTTGGTACAGCGCCCAAGCCAGAGTCGACTCCACGACGCGCAAGCAGATGGAGCAACGCACGGACTGGGGCGATTTGCTGACTGATCCCTCTGCCGACCTTCCCGTATCCCCTTTGCCCGACCAGGTGAAAAACCATGAGTGAAGCCGCGCCCGTGACGCCCGACGCGCCCTCCCCGCCGCCCGCCGAACCGGCTGCCGACCCGACTGGCAAAGGCATCAAGTGGGTTTTGTTGCTGATCGTCCTGAGCCTTGCGTGGTACCTGCTGGCAGACCGATTCACGCCCTATACGCAACAGGCACGGGTCGGTGCGTTCGTGATTCCGGTGGCGGCGGAAGTCGCGGGGCGGGTAACCCGCGTCAATGTGCGCAACAACCAGGACGTCAAGGCCGGGGAAGTGATTTTCGAGATCGATCCGCAGCCGTATCAGATTGCCGTCGACCGTGCCCGCGCCGACCTCGAATCCACCCGCCGGCAGATCGGCGCCAGTACCGCCGGCATTGCTTCGGCCCAGGCCAGCTTGCGTGCGGCGCAAGCCAACGAGCTCAAGGCGCGCCAGGACAATCAGCGCCTGGAAGGGTTGTATCGAGAGGACCCGGGAACCATTTCCGTGCGTTTGCTGGAAGTTTCCCGCGCCAACCGCGAAGCGGCGGTCAGCCAGGTGGCCGCCGCCCGCGCCGAGGTCCAGCGCGCCCGTGAAACGGAGGGTGGCAGCGCGGAAGACAACGCCCTGCTGCGTAGCGCCGCGACGGCATTGTCAAAAGCTGAACTGGACCTTTCCAACACGCAGATCCGCGCCCGTTCGGCCGGTTTGATCACTGACCTGCGCACCGATGTCGGCCAATTCGCCGCAGCCGGCAACCCGGTCATGACCCTGATTGCCATCCACGATGTATGGATCAGCGCCGACATGACTGAAAACAACCTCGGCCTGGTCAAGCCTGAAACCCCGGTGTCGATTGTGCTCGATGCCTTGCCCGGTGAAGTGTTCGAGGGGCGCATACGCAGCATCGGTTACGGCGTCAGCGTTGGCCAACCCGCCGCGCCCGGCAGCCTGCCGACCGTGCAGAACAGCCGCGACTGGCTGCGTCCCGCGCAACGCTTCCCGGTGATCATCGAGTTTTCCCCTGACGCCCTGGCGAAGCTGCGTGACAACCGTGGCATCCGCGCTGGCGGCCAGGCGGAGGTCATGGCTTTTCCCTCTGAAGATAATCTGCTGAACCCACTGGGTCGGGTGTTCCTGCGGCTGATGAGTTGGCTGTCGTATGTTTACTAGCGCACAGCGCACGCCCAGGGCTCAGCGTGCATTGCGCCTGGCCACTGGCACGTCGGTATGCCTGGCCGCCAGTTTTGGCCTGGCACTGCCGATCCCTTTTTTAGCCCCGGTGCTCTGTGCGCTGCTGCTCGCGTCCGCCAATCGGCCGCTACCGTTCAAGACAGCAGTGGTATTGGCGCTGGCTGCAATGCTGACCACCGGCACCGGCCTGTTGTTGATCCCGGTACTGCGTTACTACCCCAACACCGGGGTGCTGTTGATCGGCCTGTGCCTGTTCCTGGTTTTTCGCTTCGGCTTGCGGGGCGGCAATAACCTGATCGTCACGTTTCTGGTGATTGGCCTGACCCTGATTTCCTCGGCGGGTGTTGCCGATTTTGGCCTGGCAGTCATGGTCATCACGGCCATGGTCTCGGGACTGCTTCTGGCAGTGATCGTCGGCATGTTCAGTCACTGGCTGTTCCCCGAACCGGTCAACGCACCGGCTCAGCCCCCTTCCCCAGCCCTCCCGACGAGCGAAGTGGACCGAATCGCCTTGCGCGCCACCTTGATCGTGGTTCCGGCATTCCTGCTCGCTTTGATTGATCCGGCAAGTTACCTGCCCATCGTCCTCAAGGCGGTCAACCTGGGGCAACAGAGTTCGACGACCTCGG
Source organism: Pseudomonas sp. Sample_16 (assembly GCF_004307665.1). Classification (NCBI taxonomy): domain Bacteria; kingdom Pseudomonadati; phylum Pseudomonadota; class Gammaproteobacteria; order Pseudomonadales; family Pseudomonadaceae; genus Pseudomonas; species Pseudomonas sp. Sample_16. The sequence goes on along the minus strand of NZ_RCOB01000097.1, from coordinate 57,623 downwards.
CGCGAAACGCCGCACGCGAGCTGATCGGATCGACCCTGCTCGGGGGGCTGTTGGCCGTGATGTTCTGGTGGGCGCTCAGCCTGTTCGCCCACTTGTGGATGTTCTTCTTGTGGATGCTGTTGTTCGCCCTGATCGTCGCGCGCAAGCTCTACGGGTTGAAATCGGGCCGCTTTAGCCCGGGATTCTGGCTCAACAGCCTGCTGACCCTGATCATCCTGCTGGGCCAATCTGTTCAGGACAGTGCAGAAGGCAAGGACGTACACACCGCATTTGCCGTGCGCATGGCGCTGTTCATCGGCGTAACGCTGTATGCGTGCTTGATGGTTCATTTACTTGAACAGCGGCAAAAACCAACCCGAGCGGATGCCGCCACTGCTCCATAGCAACCGGCGATTCTCAGGGATTGACTTGATAACCCTTGCCTTGCAGGCAACTGGTATAAGCCGTCGCCGTGTTCGCGGTGTTGGTCTTCTCCTGCGCGCGTCGCTCCTGACGCTGGCGCGAGCCACCGACCACGGCACCGGCCGCTGCGGTTTCCTTGGCGCGGTTCTGGCGGTAATCCTGTTTGGTGTCGTCGTCGACGCGATCATAAAACTCGTCGTGCTGCCGCCCGCGCACCTGCGCACCCGCAGCCCCGGCAGCCGCACCGGCCACGGCGCCCTTGACCCGACCTCCGGAGGGCGTCGATGAGGTCGACGCCGTCTGGCTGGCGGCAATGTTATTGCACTCGGTGATATCCATTTGAGTCTGCTGCGAACTCTGGCCTTTCAACGGCGTCACCGTCTGCGCCCATCCCTGGACACTGAAAAAAGACAAGGCAACGCACAGGCCGATCGGTGACAAGCGTTTCATGTTGACCTCCGACAGGAGTCGGGCTGAGTGAAGTAGAAACAGTGTAGTTCACCCCCCCGGCCCGCTCCTGCCCCGGACGTTGAACGGTCAGCGAGGCATCGACGGATTCAGTTGCTCGTCAACGGATAGAGCCGTTCGTCAAACTGCGCCAGTTTCGGAAACATCAGCGGCTGCTCATCATTCAAATGCTGCAACCGCTGCCCGTAATCGACCAAAAACTGCTGGCGAGCCTCTTCGCTGATATACGGCACATGCCATGCCACGAACGGCTGCAGCACATCGAAACCCACATAAGCCAGGGTGCCGCGCAGGATCGGCCGCAACATGTCCTCCAGCGGTCCGTGAATGGCGCCATCACCGAACATGTGTTCACGCCCGCCAAGCGTCACCGTCACCAGCGCTTTCTTGCCTGCCAAACCACCCTGATCGTAGAAACGCTTGCCGCCGTAACAAATGCCCGACACCAGCACCCGGTCGATCCAGCCTTTGAGCATGGCCGGGGCGGAGAACCAGAAGATCGGGAAGTTGAGGATCAGCAGGTCGGCCCACAGCAGTTTGTCCAGCTCGGCCTGGATGTCCGGCGCCAGGGACTGGCTTTTCACGCCCAGGCGTTGTTCCAGGGCGTAGACCAGGTATTGCGGGTTTTCCCGCGACGAGAAGTCAGCGTCGCTGGCCACTGGGTTCCAGTTCATTTTGTACAGGTCGCTGACCTGCACTTCATGGCCCTGGGCTTCGAGGGTGGCCAGCGCTTGATCACGCAGGGCGGCGGTGAAGGATTTTGGCTCCGGGTGAGCGTGGACGATCAATACTTTCATGGTGGTTCCTTAGACTTTTTCCAGCGTAGGGTTTGAATTCTTGGTGCGGCTCGCCAGCAAACGGTCGAGCCAGTCCGGGTCCATTTGCGGTTCGGAAGAAAACAGCAGTCCGGTGTAGTCCTCGTGCGGCGGCGTGAAGATCTGGCTGCGCGTGCCTTGGTCGACCACCCTGCCCCGCTGCATCACCAGCACGTGATCGGCAATCGCCCGCACGGTGGCAACGTCATGGGTGATGAACAGGTAGGCGACGCCGAGCTGTTGCTGTATGCGGTTGAGCAGCTTGAGCACACCTTCGGCCACCAATTGATCGAGGGCGGACGTCACTTCATCGCAGATGATCAATTGCGGATCGGCCGCCAATGCCCTGGCAATGCAGATCCGTTGCTTCTGCCCTCCGGACAACTCCCGGGGCTGGCGCTCCATGAAGGTTGCCGGGTCCAGCTCGATCATTTCCAGCAACTCGGCGACCCGTGCGCGCATCGCTTTGCCTTTGAGCCCCAGATAAAACGTCAGGGGCCGGCCGATGATGTCGACAATGCGCTGACGTGGATTCAGTGCGGTATCCGGGATCTGATAGATCATCTGGATGCGCCGCAGTTGCTCTTTGCTGCGCTGGCGAAAGTCCGCCGGCAGTGGCTGGCCGTCATACAGCACCTCGCCATAGGTGGGCGGCAGCAAACCGGTGATCAACCGAGCCGTAGAGCTTTTGCCGCTACCGGATTCGCCGATCACCGCCAGGGTCTGGCCGCGATACAGCTGCAACGAAACGTCATGCAGCACCGGTTGATGTCCGTAACTGGCGCAACTCTTACGCAGTTCAAGCAGCGGCTGTTCCTGCTGTGGACACGCCTTGGGGTCAGTGCGGAAACTGCGCACCGCCCACAACGATTTGGTGTAGTCCTCCTGCGGGTCGCCGAGCATCTTGCGGGTCACGGCCTCTTCCACCCGTTTGCCGTGACGCAGCACCATGATCCGGTCGGCCATTTGTGCGACCACCGCAAGATCGTGGCTGATGTAGATCGCCGCGCTGCCGTAGGTCTTCACCGCATCGCGAATTGCCGCGAGCACTTCGATCTGGGTGGTGACGTCCAGCGCGGTGGTCGGTTCGTCGAAGATGATCAGGTCCGGGTGGCAAGCCATGGCCATGGCGGTCATCACTCGCTGTAACTGACCGCCAGACACTTGATGCGGATAGCGCTGGCCGATGGTTTCCGGACTGGGCAGACGCAGCACGCGATACAGCTCAACGGCTTCGGCCATGGCCTGATCGCGGCTCATACCTCCGTTTGTCACGGCGGTTTCAACGTGCTGGTCAATCAGCCGATGGGCAGGATTGAACGAGGCCGCCGCACTTTGCGCTACATAAGCGATGCGCAAACCGCGCAGCTTGCGCAGGGCTTCGGGTTTGGCCTTGAGCAAGTCGATGCCGTCGAAATGCACCGAGCCGCCAGTGATCCGGCAGCCGTCACGGGTGTAGCCCATGGCCGCCAGCCCGAGGGTCGACTTGCCCGCGCCGGACTCACCGATCAGCCCCAGGACCTCGCCGCGTTGCAACGTCAGGTCGATGCCCTTGATCAGCGGATGCCACGCGTCTTCGTAGTGACCTTCGATGTGCAGGTCGCGGATTTCCAGCAATGGTTTGGACGTCGTCATGTTCAGCACTCCTTTAGGCCGCTGGACTTGTGCAGCATCCAGTCGACGACGAAGTTGACGCTGACCGTGATCAACGCCACGGCCAGGGCGGGCAGCAGCGGGCTGATGTCGCCGAAGGTGATCAGCACGGCGTTGTCGCGCACCATGCTGCCCCAGTCGGCGGTGGGCGGTTGAATGCCCAGGCCGAGGAACGACAGCGCACTGATGAACAGGAACACAAAGCAGAACCGCAAGCCGAACTCGGCAATCAGTGGTGCCGCCGCGTTCGGCAGCACTTCACGGGTCACCAGCCAGTACAGGCCTTCACCCCGCAGGCGTGCGGCTTCGACGAAGTCTTGCACCACCACGTTCATCGCCACCGCCCGTGACAGGCGAAACACCCGGGTCGCATCCAGCAGGGCAATCACCAGCACCAGCGAGGTCGCCGTGGTGCCGACCACGCTGAGGATCAGCAAGGCGAAGATCAATTGCGGAATCGCCATCAGGATATCCACGACCCGCGACAAACCCTGATCGATCCAGCCACCCTTGATCGCTGCAACCAACCCGCACGAACCACCAAGCAAGAACGCCAGCAGCGTGGTCAGGAAGGCAATGCCCAGGGTGTTGCGGGCGCCGTAGACCAGACGGCTGAACATGTCACGCCCCAGGTTATCGGTGCCCAACAGGAACTGCCCGCCCCAGGGTGCGAAGCCCTCGCCCACGACCTGGGTTTCACCGAACGGTGCAAGCAGCGGCGCGAACAACGCCACGAGGATGTACAGCACAATCACCAGCAGCCCGAATTTCGCGCTCAGCGGCGCCCGGATCAATTGTTTGAACAGGTTCATGAACTACCCCTTCGGATGCATCAGGCGTGGGTTGCTGGCGATCGACAGTACATCGGCGCTGGTGTTGAGCAGGATGTACGTCGCGGCAAAGATCAGGCTGCAGGCCTGTACCACCGGAATGTCGCGCTTGGCCACCGAGTCCACCAATAACTGACCGAGCCCCGGATAGACAAACACCACCTCGACCACCACCACACCGACCACCAGGTACGCCAGGTTCAACGCGACGACGTTGACGATCGGCGCCAAGGCGTTGGGCAATGCATGGCGAAAGATGATCCGCGATTGGCTGATGCCCTTGAGCCGGGCCATTTCGATGTAGGGGCTGGCCAGCAAATTGATCAGGGATGCGCGAGTCATGCGCATCATCTGCGCGATCACCACCAGGCTCAGGGTCGCCACTGGCAGCACCGAACGTTCCAGCACTGTGCCGAGGGAGGCGTCCGGCGACAGGTTGGAGATGCTCGGGAACCAGTTGAGCTTGACCGCGAACAGCAGAATCAGGATGTAGGCGACGAAGAACTCGGGGAACGACACAGCGCTCAACGCCGAGGTATTGAGCAAGCGATCAAACCAGCTATTGCGATACAACGCCGCGAGCATGCCCAGCAGCAACGCCAGTGGCACCGATACCAGCGCCGCCAGCAATGCGAGGCTGAAGGTGTTGCCCAGGCGCGAACCGACCAGGTCAGCGATGGGTCGCTGGTTGGCCAGTGACACGCCGAGATCGCCCTGCAGCAATTGCCAGATCCAATGCCCGAAACGGGTCAGCGGCGGCAGGTCCAGGCCCAATTGCGCGCGGTAAGCCGCCACGGTTTCCGGAGTGGCGGACTGGCCGAGCATGGCTTGGGCGATGTCCCCCGGGAGCAGGCCGACAGCCAGGAAGATGATCACCGATACAGCGAACAACGAAAGCAGGCCTAATGCGAGACGCTGTCCCAATAGCTTGAAAATACTTCTCATCATGCAGTTCCTTGAATTTGGGCACGCCTGTGAAGACTGCAAATGTCCGATGTGGGAGCTGGCTTGCCAGCGATAGCGGCAGGTCATGCAACATCAATGTTGACAGTGCCAACGCCATCGCTGGCAAGCCAGCTCCCACACGGGTTTTCATCGCATCGATTATTTCGTTATGCCTGCCACCACCGCTCGATCACCCGCAAGCCATCCAGTTCGCCATACGGCGCTGTCTGCCCGCCGTGCGCGACACGGTTGGATCGCGCTGCCACCGAACTGGCGAACAACGGCACAATCGCCCCGCCCTCATCGCGGCACAGGCCCTGCATTTCGTTGTACATCTCGCGGCGCAGCGGTTCGTTCATCTCGCCACGGGCGGCATTCAGCAGTTGATTGAATCGCGGGTTGTCCCAGTGGGTTTCGTTCCACGCTGCGCCTTTGGCGTAACCGATGCTGAACATGCGGTCGGCGGTCAGGCTGCTGTACCAGAACGAGGTGGTAAACGGCTGCTTCATCCACACGTTGGTGAAAAAGCCGTCGGCCGGTTCACGCACCACATCGATGTCGATCCCGGCTGCACGGGCCTGCTCCTTGAACAACACGGATGCGTCGACAGCGCCGGTATACGCCGCGTCGGAGGCTTGCAGGCGCACCTTGAGCGAATCCAGGCCGGCCTTTTTCAGATAGAAGCGCGACTTCTCCGGATCGTAGGTGCGCTGCTCCAGTGCGGTGTTGATGAAGCGGCTACCGGGCTGGATCGGATGGTCGTTGCCGACCAGGCCGTAGCCGTACAGCACCGAGGCCAACAAGGTTTCGCGGTTGATCGCATGCTTCATTGCCAGGCGCACGTCATTGTTCTGAAACACCTGGCTGTCGGTGAGCATCGGGAAGGTGTAGTGCTGCGCGCCTTTGGTTTCCTCAATCACCAGGTTCGGGTTGCGCTTGAGCAATGCCACGGTTTTCAAGTCGACCTTGTTGATCACGTCGACTTGCCCGGTGACCAGTGCGTTGATTCGCGCCGCGCCATCGCCAATTGCAATCAGCTCGGCGCCGGCGAAGTGTGCCCGCCCTGCCTTCCAGTAATCCGGGCTGCGTTCCAGGGTCATGCGCACGCCCGGTTCGAAATCCTTCAGACGATAACCGCCGGTACCGACACCAGCCTGCCAGTCCGGCACACCGTCCTTGCTCGGCATGATCACCAGATGGTAATCGGCAACCACGTAGGTGAAATCGGCGTTGCCTGATTTGAGTTCGAACACCACGCTGTCGCTGCCGTTGGCGCTGACCTTGGCCACATCGCCCAGCACGGTTTTGGCCGCCGAGCTGGATTTTTCCCCGAGGTGATGCTGGATCGAGGCGACCACATCGTCGGCGGTCAGGGTCTTGCCATTGTGGAAGGTCACGCCCTGGCGCAATTTGAACGTCCAGACCCGTGCGTCCGGGCTCGAGGTCCAGCTTTCGGCCAGTTCGGGGATCGCCGTGCCGTCGACGGCAATCTCGGTCAGGGTGTTATAGATCGCCGAGAACCCGACGAAGGTGAAGGTATCGACCCAGGAGCCGGGGTCTTTTGAATCGGTGGTGCTGCCACCGGCCAGGCCCAGGCGCAATACACCACCGGGTTTCGGCGTCGCCTGCGCCGCCATGGCGCCAAACGGCAGGCCCATGGTGAACGCCCCGGCCACGGCAGCCGCCGCGGCGCTGTACCTCAAGAAGTCGCGACGCGGGAAGCTGAATTCATGGTTCGCTTGAGTAATCTTGTTTTTGTTATCGCTCATTGGATTGCCCCTGATCAAAAGCTAACGGAATACCCATTCAAAACAACGCAAAACACCGGACCAAGGCCCGGTGCGTACAACGTTTGAATCGCCAACGGTCACACCTGGATCGCCTTCACTTCGACAAATTCGTTCAGTCCTTCTTCCCCCCACTCCCGACCATTGCCCGATTGTTTGTAACCGCCGAACGGCGCCTGATAGTTGAACGCCGCGCCGTTGAGGAAGCATTGGCCCGCACGCATTTGCCGCCCCAGATGCAAGGCACGCTCGGCGCTGCCGGCCCACACGCCACTGGACAGGCCGAACGGCGAGTCGTTGGCGATCTGGATGGCTTGCGCTTCATCGGCATAGGGAATCAGGCACAGCACCGGGCCGAAGATTTCTTCCTGGGCAATGCGCATGCGGTTGTCGACATCGGCGAACAGCGTCGGGCTGACGTAGAAACCCCGTTCAAATGCTGACGGCGTATCACCACCGCACAACAGCCGCGCACCTTCCTGTTGCCCGACCTTGATGTAATCGAGCACGGTGCGACGTTGCCCCGCCGAACACATCGGCCCGAGAAAACTGTACGGGTCGAGCGGATCGCCCATTTTCAGGCTCAGGGTTTCGGCCAGCGCAAGCTCCAGCGCTTCGGCGTAGCGACTGGCTGGCAGCAGCATGCGGGTCAGAGCCGTGCAGGTTTGACCGGAGTTGATCATCACGTCCTGCACGCCATAACGAACCGCTGCGGCCAGGTCGGCGTCTTCGGCGATCAGCAGCGGCGACTTGCCACCCAGCTCCAGACACACCCGTTTCACTGAAGGCGCTGCCGCCTGTGCCACACGAACGCCTGCGCCGGTGGAGCCGGTGAACGACACCATGTCGACATCCGGGTGTTTGGCCAACGCTTCACCAACCTTCGAACCTGGCCCGCTGACCAGATTGAACACCCCGGCCGGCAGGCCAATGGCTTCGATCATTTGCGCCAGCAAAAACGCGTGCAGCGGCGTTTCCTGACTCGGCTTGACCACCACCGTGCAGCCTGCAGCGAGTGCCGGGGCCAGCTTGCCGATCAGTTGATGCAGCGGATAATTCCATGGATTGATAAAGGCGCAGACACCGACCGCCTCGCGAATCACCAGCGAGTTGCCGACTTCGCGCACTTCGTCCATCAAGTGCGTCAGCTCGATGTACTGCTCAAGGCCGATGATCGGCCCGTCCACTTGCACCGAGCGGCACCATTGCACCGGCATGCCCAGTTCGGCGGTGATGACCGCGGCCATTTCGTCGGCGCGGTTGCGCAGTTGTTCGGCCAAGGCCCGGAGATATCCGGCGCGAACGCTGGCAGGTGTGCGCGACCATGACGCGAAGGCTTTGCGCGCCGCGGCCACAGCGTTGTCGACGTCGCGCTCATCGCCCAACGGCACGCTGCCGGCGACTTCCTCGGTGGCCGGGTTGATGACCTCGGCCACGCCTTGCCCCGAAGGTGTTTGCCAGCGGCCATCGATAAACAATGTCTTGTGGTTATGCATCAACCTGGGCCTCCATCAGTTCCTGGGCACAACGGGCGATGCGCTGACAGGCATCGCGCAACGGTTCGGCGCCGACCACCAGGCCGAGACGAATATGCCCGGCCGCGCTCGGGCCGAAAGCTTCACCGGCCAGCACCGAAACGCCGTGGCGATCCAGCAAGCGATCGGCAAATGCCTGGGCACTGAGCCCGGTTTCGCGGATATCCACCATCACGAACATTCCGCCATCGGGCTTCAACGCCCGTACACCGGGGCTTCCGGCGAGGCTGTCGCACACCAGGTCGCGGCGCTGGCGATAGGCTTCGCGCATGGCGTGCAGCTCCGGCAAGTCACTGTCGAGCGCGATCACCGCGGCGTCTTGAATAAAGTCCGGCGAACCGTAGAGCATGCACAGCGCCAGGTTTTCCAGGTGCGCGGTCAGTGACGGCGGCGCCACCACCCAGCCGACGCGCCAGCCGGTCATGGCGTGGGATTTCGACAGGCTGTTGAGGGTCGCGGTGCGCTCGGCCATGCCCGGCAGGCTCGCCGGGCTGACGTGCTCGCCTTCGAACAGCAGTTCGCTGTAGACCTCATCGGAAATCAGCCACAGGTCATGGCCGATGCACAGCTCGGCCAGCGCTTGCCAGGTGCTGCGCGGCAAGCTTGCGCCCGACGGGTTGTGCGGGCTGTTGAGCGCCAACGCACGGGTACGCGGGGTGATGCGTGCGGCAACGTCTTCGGGCAACACGCGAAAGCCGTTCTCCGAACGCACGGGTACGGGCACTACCACGGCGCCACAGGCACCGAACACCGCTTCGTAAGTGACGTACATCGGTTCGGCGACGATCACTTCATCGCCTGGGTTCAGTACGCATTGGGCAACGGCGAACAGCGCACACTGCGCTCCGGCCAGCACCGTGACCTGATCGGCAGAAACGCGTTGCCCGCTACGTTGCTGATGGCGCCTGGCGATGGCTTCACGCAGGGCACGCTTGCCGCGCACCTCGGCGTAGTGAGTGTTGCCGTTGAGCAAACTGTCGATGGCGCCCTGCACGATGGGCTGCGGCGTGTCGAAATCCGGGTCGCCCACGGACAGCAGCAGGATGTCTTCACCCTGCTCGCGCAGTGCCAAAGCGCGGTAATGAATATCCCAGGCGGCAGCGCCGTCCCCGGCGATACGTTGAGTCAGATCGGAAAAGCGCATGGCTTCATATCCTTCTAATACAGATCAATGGGCGCAGGCATGCTTGAGTTCGATCAGGGTCACGCCGTTGCGCTTGAAGCCGTGGCGCAGGTCGGTTTGCAGCTCCGCCAGGCTTTGCGGCTGGGTCACGGTGCAACCGAATGCACGTGCGAGCGCGGCGAAGTCCGGGTTGCGCGGCAGCACGCCGATCGGCTCGATATCGAGGCCGAGCATGTCGTCGCGGATCTGCCCCAATGCATCGTTATTCCAGAGCAACACCACCAGTGGGCTGTCCAGTTCCTCGACAGCGGTGGCCAGTTCCTGGGCGGTGTAGAGGAAACCGCCATCGCCCACCAGCACCAGACCGGGGCGCTGCGGTGCGCCAAACTTGGCGCCAATGCCGGCCGGCAGGCCGTAACCCAACGTCCCGTAACCGGTCGGGTGCAACCAGCTGCGAATGGCGAGACTGTCGAAGGCGTAGTTGCCGGTGTAGGCCAGTTGGGTCATGTCGGTGCTGACGAACGCGTTTTCCGGCAGCTCTGCAGCAATGCGCGCCAGAATCGATTGGTGAATCTGTTGCAGCGGACCATGGCTGGCCTTGACCGCTTCGCGTAGCGCGGCAACCGAGGCAATCGCTGCGCTGGCGTCACGTACGCTGGATGGCAGGCGCTCGAGCAAACCGCTGAGGGTTTGTTGCGCATCGCCATGCAAAGCCACCGCGCACGGGTAGAAGTCGTTGAACTTGCGCGGGTCGATGTCCACGCGCAGCAGTTGAGCGTTGAGCGGCAGGCGTTCGCGCCAGAAATCGGTGTCGGCCATTTCGGTGCCGACCGCCAGCACCACGTCGGCTTCGGCAATCAGCTTCCAGCCGGGTTCTACGCACAGGGACGAGCCGGCGTTCAACGCTGCGTTCGGTGGCAACAGGCCTTTGCCGGCGACGCTGGTGAACAACGGCGCCGCCAGTCGAGTGCTGATCTCCAGCAGTTGCTCGGTAGCATTCAAGGCACCGCCACCGGCGATGATCATCGGCCGTTTTGCGTCGTTGAGCCTGGCTGCTGCGTCATCAAGGGCGGTGGCACAAGCCGGGCCGCGGGTCGGACGCCGCACCACGTCATTGCTCCAGTCGCGGGTAATCGGCGCCGACAACACGTCCAGCGGCACCGAAATGTGTACCGGACGCGGGCGCTCGCTGTCGAACACCGCGTAGGCGCGGGCGATCAGTTCCGGCAGGTCTTCGGCGGTCAGTGCCACGGCGGAGAACGCAGTGATCGGCGCGGTCATCGCCCGTTGGTCCTGGCATTCGTGCAGGCTGCCCCACCCCTTGCCGAGACTGGCGCTGTGGTTGACGCTGGAAATCACCAGCATCGGAATCGAGTCGGCGTAAGCCTGGCCGATGCCGGTGGCGGCGTTGGTCACGCCGGGGCCGGTGATGACGAAGCACACGCCGGGCTTGCCGCTGACCCGGGCATAACCGTCAGCCATGAAACTGGCGCCCTGTTCGTGACGGGTCAAGACGTGGCGAATGCCGCTGCCTGGCAGGCCGCGATACAGTTCCAGGGTGTGAACGCCGGGAATGCCGAATACGGTTTCGACGCCGTAATTGGCCAGCAGACGCACCAGCGCCTGGCCACCGGTCAAGGTTTTGCTTTGCATGTTCATGTCCTCACTCGTGGCCGAGGCGAATCAACGCATCGACTGCGGTCGTGCCATCGGCGCCGACCAACAATGGGTTCACATCGAGTTCCAGCAACTGCGAGGCGTTTTCGCAGGCGTAATCGGCGACCGCGCGAATCGCTGCCACCAACGCCTCCAGATCCGCCGCTTCACGGCCACGGAAACCTTGCAGCAACGGTGCGCTGCGCAGGCTGAGCACGGCATGGCGGATCGCGCCGTCGGTGGTTGGCAGCAACAGGCTGCGACTGTCCTTGAGCAATTCCACCAGGATGCCGCCCGCGCCAATCACCAGCGCCAGGCCAAAGTCGTTTTCGCGCTTGATGCCGACAATCACCTCGGCCAACGGCGGTTTGGCCATGGGCTCCAGCAGCAGTTGATCGAACGGTACGCCCGGTGCATACGCGGTAATGTTCGAACGCATTTTTTCCAGGGCCGCGCTTAATGCGACGCCATCCTTGAGGTTCAGCGCCACGGCGCCGGCTTCAGTCTTGTGCGGCAACTGTGCGCTGACGGCTTTGAGTACCAGCGGATAGCCCAATGCTTCGGCGTCTTTCAACGCATTGGCCGGTGAGCTGAGAACACCGTTGGGTGTCGGCAGGCCGAAGACTCTTAACGCTTGTTTGGAATCCCATTCATTGAGCAATTCGCCTTCGCCTGTCAGCGCTTGCGGGCACAGCGGCACCAACGCCGATTCACCCAGCTCCAGCAAAGCCCGGCGATTGCGCTGGTAACCGGCAATGCGCCCCCACGCCGCGAGGCCATCCTCGACACCTTGCAACGCCGCCACGCCCTGGGCATGCAGACGAATGCGGGCGTGGACCGGCAGTAACTCAGGGAACGCCGAAGTGACAAAACCGGTCTTGCCATGCCGTACCAGCGCCTTGCAGAACAGGTCCAGCAGCAGGTCGCATTCCTTGCGCTCGCCAGTGAACTCGGCCGGATAATCGAGCACCAGCATCGCCGCATCGGCTTCAGTACGCAGGGCACTGTCGAGCATGCGGTTCAAGGCTTCGCCGTCGCCCCAGATCGCCGTGGTGAAATCCAGCGGATTCACCAGGTTGGCGTAACTCGGCAGCACCTGGGCCAGCTCAACCACCTGCTCGTCATCGAGCTTTGGCAAGCCCAGATCGTTGCGTTCGGCGTAGTCGGCAATCAGCCCCGCATCACCGCCGGAGCACGCCAGCGCGATCACGCTGTTTCCCGCCGGCAAGTTGCCGCAGGCCGCGGCTTTCAGGGTTTCGACGAAACTCACCGGGCCACTGACGCGAATAATCCCAAGGCGATCGAACAGCGCGTCATACAGCGCATCGGAGCCGGACAGCGAACTGGTGTGACTCAGGGCCAGTTCGGCGCCGATCTGCGACACGCCGGTTTTCAAAGCGATGATCGGGATGCCCTTCTCCAGCGCCTTGTGCGCGGCGCGGGCGAAACCCGGGACGTTTTTCAGGCCTTCGAGGTGCAGGCCGATAGCAGTGACCCGCGGCTCGTCGAGCAGCACATCCATCAACTCAGCGACGCCCAGTTGCGCCTGATTGCCAACCGAAGCCATGTAGGCCACTGGCAGCGAGCGGTCGCTCATCGACAGGTTGTAAGCGAAGTTGCCGCTTTGAGTCAGCACCGCCACGCCCTTCTCCACCGCTTTGCCGCCGTGGGCCACCGGCCAGAGCGCGCAGCTGTGCAGATAGTCGAGCAGGCCGTAGCAGTTGGGGCCGAGCAAGGCCATGTCACCGGCGGCTTCGAGCAGTTGTTGTTGCAGCGCCTGGCCTTCGGCACCGGTTTCGGCAAAACCCGAGGCATAGCAAATCGCGCCGCCCGCACCGATGGCGGCGAGTTCAGCGATACAGGTCAGGGTCAAGTCGCGGTTGGTGGCGATGAATACCGCGTCAGGGCCGCAGGGCAAGTCAGCAATACTGCGTACGCAGGGCACGCCTTCAAGGCTGTCGTTCTGCGGATTGACCAGCCACATCTGCCCTTGGTAGCCACCTTCGGCGCAGCGCTTGAGGGCACGCGCCATACTGCGCCCGCCCACGAACGCCACATGCTGTGGCGCGAGCATGCGTTTGAGGTTGTCACGAATGGTTTGCGACATGGAAATTCTCCGGGCGGATCAGCGCAACAGTGGCCGCAGCAGTTCGCGGGAAATGATGTGGCGCTGGATTTCCGAAGTGCCTTCCCAGATCCGCTCAATCCGCGCGTTGCGCCAAATGCGCTCCACCGGACTTTCGTCCATCAAGCCCATGCCGCCAAAGATCTGCACCGCCTCGTCAGCCGCACGCCCGAGCACCTCGCTGGCGAACAATTTGGCCATGCCGGCCTCGCCATCGGTCATGGTGCCCTGGTCCATTTTCCACGCGGTGTGCAGGGTCAGCAGTTCGGCAGCGCGAATCTGCGTGGCCATGTCGGCCAACTTGAACGACACGCCCTGATAGGTGCCGATCGGCTGGCCGAATTGCTTGCGATCCGCCGCCCATTGCAACGAAACATCGAGTGCGCGCTGGGCCTGGCCGACACAGTTGGCCGCCACCATTACCCGCCCGGCAGTCAGCCAGGCGTTGGCCACTTCCCATCCCTTGCCGACTTCGCCCAGCACTTTGTTGGCAGGAACGCGGCAATCGTCGAAGAACATTTCGAAAGTGTGGTAACCACGGTTACTCACACATTTCGGTCCACGGCGAATGGTCATGCCCGGTGTGTTGCGGTCGACCAGGAACGAGGTCACGGCGTTACGCTTTTTACCGTTGTGTTCGTAGGTGTCGGTCACGGCGAACACGATGGCGAAATCGGCATGCCCGGCATGGCTGATAAAGTGTTTGCTGCCATTGAGGATGAAGTCATCGCCCTCGCGCACGGCGCGGGTCTTGATCGCATTGGCGTCGGAGCCGGCACCCGGCTCAGTGAGGGCGAAGCAATCGATTTTCTCGCCCTGGATGCACGGCAGCAGGTAATCGTTGATCTGCTCGCCGGTGCAAGCCATGAGGATTTTCGACGGTCGCGCAACGAAGACATGCAGCGCCCAGGAGACTTTCGACAGTTCCCGCTCGATCAGCGCCTGGGACAGGTAATCCAGGCCGCCACCGCCGACCTCTTCCGGCATGTTGAAAGCGTAGAAACCGGCCGCAATCGCCTTGCCGCGAATCTGTGCCGCCAGTTCCGGCGAAACCTCGTCGGCACGGTCGACTTCGGTCTCATAGGGCAGCAGCTCCTTCTCGACGAAGCTGCGTACCGAGTCCACCAACATTTCTTGTTCTTGGGTCAGTTGGAAATTCATGCTGCTACCTGTTGTTCGTGTGCTGATAAAGGGGTGCGAGGCTTAGCGGCCGATGAAGCGTGGCGGACGTTTTTCCATGGCGGCGCGCAAGGCTTCGCCACCGTCTTCGCTGCGACCGCAAAGCAGTCCGGCGGCGAGTTCGGCTTGCAGTTGTTCGGGCAGGCTGCGCTCGGCGCCTTCACGGATGAGTTTTTTGGTCTGGGCGAAAGCGAATGTCGGCCCGGCCGCCAGCCGCGCGGCCAGCTCGCTGGCAACGGTCAGCAGTTGATCGTCGGCGCAGACTTCGCCGACCAGCCCGGCTGCAAGAGCACGGTCAGCGCCCCACAATTCGTCGAGAAACAGCAGGCGTTTGGCTTGTTCGCTGCCAATCAGGCGTGGCAAATGCCAACTGGCGCCGGCATCCGGCGAGTAGGCCATGCTGGTGTAGCCGGCCTTGAACCGCGCGGACTGCCCGGCGATGCGCAGATCGCAGCACAGGGTCAAATCCATCCCGGCGCCGACGGCGGTGCCGTTAATGGCGGCAATCGTCGGTTTTTCCAGGCTGTGCAGACGCGTCATCAAGGCGTGGGCAGTTTCGGTCCAGCCGTAGGTTTCCAATGCGCCACGGGCTTCGGCGTCGGCCCACTCATCGAGGTCGGCGCCAGCACAGAAACTGCGACCGCTGCCAGTCAACACCACCACGCGCACCGCTGGATCGGTGTTGAAGCGATCGAGCAACGCCTGCAGGCTTTTCAGGGTCGGGATGTCCAGCGCGTTGCGCTGTGCGCTGCGATTGAGCGTGATCCAGGCAACGCCTGCTTCGACCTGGCTGAGCAGCGAATCATGAGTAGTCATGCGAATCCTCGAATTATTTTGATGAGTCTGAGGTGATGCGACTTGAAGCCATACTAAACGAGTGTTCAGCAAGGCGGCAATTGTTGGTGGAATGAGCTGTAACAAGCTCTATGAATCTCTAAAGCATTGGTTTTGTTGAATTTTTTCTGATGGCGCGAGCGCAAGCCGGTGGCGCTGTTACAACTTCGAACAACTCGCTACGGCCTCCCCAAAACCAATGTGGGAGCAAGCCTGCTGGCGATAGCGTCATCACATTCAACATCTCTGTTGACTAATGCTCCGCTATCGCCAGCAGGCTGGCTCCCACAGGGGATGTACGGATTGAAGGGATTACACCGTGGGCAAGTTCGGCGCCAACACGCCCTGGCGCTTGCGATGAATCAGGAAGTACGCGCCATAGCACAGCGCAATGAAACCAAAGCCCCAGTACAGCGATGGCCGTTGGGTTTCATCCAATGCGAGGAACACGAACAGCGAGCAGCACAGCGTGATGCACATCAGTGGCAGTACCGGGAACCACGGTGCGCGATATTTCAGATCGCTGAGTTTGCCGCCTTCGCGCAGGTAGGCCTTGCGGAATTTGTATTGCGCCAGCGCGATGACAATCCAGGTCACAGTGCCCGACATCCCGCTCACTGCCATCAACACCATGAACAAAGTGTCAGCCGCGATGAAGCTGGTCATCAGCGACACCAAAGCGAAACACAAGGTGATACTCAAGGCACGCAGCGGCACCCCGCGTTTGCTCAGTGGCGACAGGCTCTTGGGCGCCATGCCGGTTTTCGACATCGCCCACAGGATGCGCGTCGAGGCATACAGGCCAGAGTTGCCCACCGACAGGATCGCAGTGAGGATCACGAAGTTCATCAGGTCGGCGGCGTAAGGAATGCCGACCATGTCGAACACCTGCACGAATGGGCTTTCCATCAGCCCCGCTTGCTGCCACGGCACGATGGCGGACAGCACGATGATCGCCAGCACATAGAAAATCAGCACGCGGAACACCACGTTGCGCACCGCACGCGGGATGCTTTTTTCCGGCTGATCGGTTTCGCCGGCGGCCACGCCCATGATTTCGCAACCCTGGAAGGCGTAGACCACGGTCATCATCACCGCGAACACTGCCGACAAGCCGTTGGGGAACAACGAATCGCCAATCAGGTTGCTCGCCATCGGCGCAGGAGCACCGCTGCTCAGCGGCATCACCCCGAAGATCACCAGCACGCCAACCACGATAAAACCGAGAATCGCCGCCACCTTGATCCCCGAAAACCAATACTCGGCTTCACCGAACGCCCGGGTCGCCAGCGCGTTGATGCCGAACAGCACGACCACGAACAGCGCCGACCAGTACCAGATCGGCACGGTCGGAAACCAGCGCGTCATCAGCATCCCGGCGGCCGTGAATTCAAGGCCGACAGTGGTCGCCCAGCTCATCCAGTACACCCAACCGATCATGAACCCGGTCGCCGGGCCGATGTATTTGGTGGCGTGGGTCTGGAACGATCCCGATACCGGCATCTGCACCGACAGTTCCCCCAGGCAGACCATCACCAGGTACATCAGGAAACCGGCCACCAGATACGCCAGTATCGCCCCAACCGGGCCACCCTGATTGATGGTCACGCCGGAGCCCATGAACAGCCCGGTGCCGATCACCCCGCCCAGGGACAGCATGAAGATGTGCCGGCTTTTCAGGGCGCGGGTCAGGTGAATGCCTTTGCGATCAGTATTTTCGTTCATGTCAGCACCCCAAGTCGGTGAGGTGCGCAGTGCATGACAGGACGTCAGGGCACGGGGAGAAATCAGCTTTACGGCCATTCATTATTATTATCTCCAATAAGCTTCGAAGACCGCGCTGCGGCGGTTGTGTCGATTATTGGAAAGCCATGTAAGGTCGCGTTGAACGTAAAGATCGAAGTTGTGAAAAGTCGTAACAAACTTGTACGTCAGCTCTGCAACAGCGGTTCCAGCGTGTCCAGCGCCCGTTGGCATTGCCCGTCGACCTGCGGCGCCAGCAGGCGCACGGCCGCCTCATCGTTGATTCGTGCGGCGTCCTCCAGCGAACGCAACGCATTGGCCAACGCACGAAACCCCAACGAATCGCAGCTTCCCGCCAGGCGATGAGCCAGGTGCGCGACTTCGGTCCCGTCTTCGGCGCCAATGGCTTCGCGCAATGCCTCACGATGCTGCAGGATCGATTCGCGCAGCACGGCCAGCAGCCCCTGCACTTTCTGTTCGCCCAGCAAGTCGCGATGGGTTTGCAGCAGCGGCCAGTCCATCGCGCTGTCTTCGTGCATCGGTGGCGGAGTCGATCGTTGCTCCCTCAGGGCTTTGCGCAGATTGTCCAGTTTCAACGGTTTGGCGAGCACGCCGTCCATGCCGGCATCGAGATAGCCGCGCACCAGTGCCGGTTGCACACTGGCGGTCAGGGCAAAAATACGTGCGGTGCGGTTCGGTCCGTCGAGGCTGCGCAGGCTTTTGCACAGTTCCACACCGCTCATGCCCGGCAGATGCACGTCCAACAGAATCAGGTCGAATGCCTGCGCAGCACATTGGCGCAGCGCCTGTTCGCCCTCTTCGGCCAGCCAGACCCGATGGCCGTCGCGCTCCAGCAAACCCGAAACCACTTCCCGATTGAGCGCCACGTCCTCCACCACCAGAACCTTCAACACCGGCCCCGGCACGTCCACCGGCACCGGACTCGTCACGCCAACAGCAGGTTGCAGCGTCAGTTCAAACCAGAAACAACTGCCCCGCGCGACTTCACTGGTGACACCGATGCTCCCGCCCATCTGCTCTACCAGGTGTTTGCAGATCGCCAGTCCCAACCCGGTGCCGCCGAAACGCTGCGCCACTTCATCGCTGGCCTGGGTAAAACGCTCGAAGATCTTTGCCTGCATCGGCGGCGCGATGCCGATGCCGTTGTCGGTGACACTCACCCGCAAGCGATCTGCGCGATTGCCTTCAGGTTGCGCGAGTAACGCCACATCGACACTGACCTCGCCGTTCTCGGTGAACTTGATCGCGTTGGCCAACAGATTGCTCAAGACCTGGCGCAAGAACTGTTCGGCGCCGTAATAACGCTCGGCTACCCGCTGATCTATTCGACACTGCAGCACCGTGTCATTGGCCAAGGCCTTCGGCTCCAGCAGCGTCAGCACTTCATCGAGCAATTGCCGAACCGAGAAATCCACCGGCTCCGGCAGGCTCGCGCCCTCCTCCAACTTGGCGAAGAACAGCACTTCGTTAAGGATGGTCAGCAAACCTTCGCCGGCCTTGTGCAGTGCATCGAGCCGTTTGCCGTCGCGCTCGTCCAGCCGGGCATCGCGCAGCAACTCAGCCATGCCGAGAATGCCGTTGAGCGGCGTGCGCAACTCATGGCTCATGGTCGCCAGGAACCGTGACTTGGCAAGGTTGGCCGCTTCGGCTTCATCCTTGGCGCGCATCAGGCTGGCGGTACGCCGCTCGACCATTTTCAACAATTCGTCGCGGTTGTCCTGCAAGGCCAGTCGATCGGATTCGCGGCGTTCGATGTCGCTGAGGATTGCCCGGCGCATGTCGTCGAGGGCGTGGGCGACTGTGTCGATTTCATCTTCGTTGGCGCTACGGCTCTTGCCCAGGCGCAGGGGTTCCTGCCACTGACCGGCGGCAATGCGCCGGGCGAATTCGGCCATGACCTGCAAGTGGCGGGTCACCAGGCGATAAAACAGGCCGGACAACGCCACCGCCAGGCCACACAGGAAGGCGCCCATCCACAACAGGCTGGTCAAGCCGCTGGCATACAGGCGCTGATACACCGCCCCCAGATCGGTGCTGACTTCCAGCTCGCCCAGTTGGCGCAACGGGCCGGACGGTGGTTGATAGTCCAGTACAAAACGCTCGATACGCAGCGGCCCGATCGGATGCGGGTTGCCCTGCACCAGATCGAAATCGTTGCTGATCAGATGTACCCGTGCCACGTCGGAAAAGTCCACCAGCCCGCGCAATTGCACGTTCAACTGTTCCTGGTTCAGATCCCACAGGCTGCGCTCCAGGCTTGCCAGGTACCCGGCGCGGATCAGCTCCATGCGCGAATCGATCTCGCGCATCTCGCGCCGGTACTCGATATACAGCTGTACGCTACTGGCAAGCACGGTAAAGCACAGGCTGAACAACAGAATGAACAGCAGCAGACGCCGCAATAAACCACCGGATCTGCCGCGGATCATGGGGTGTTCGCCGGCAGATTGATCATGTCGCGGTAGGTGACTTCACTTTCATTGAGCAGGCGTTCGATGTCACCGGTTTCGACCATCCGCTGCAGCTGCGCATCGATGTCCGCCATCCGCGCGGCCAGCGGTGAGCGGCGGGATACAGCGACCCGCAGATAGTCGACGCTCAGGGCGGTGGGCAACGCGACGATATCTTGCGCGCCGGCCAGGCTTTCGACGTAGAGCTGGCCGGTGCGGCGTTCCTGGGTGATGAAATCGATGCGCCCGCGAATCAGCTTGCCGAAGTTCTGGCGACTATCGGAGACCCACTCGATGTTGTTGTTTTGCGCGACCATGCGATCGAACTCCACGCCGTAGCTTTCGCCGAACAACAGCCCGCCCCGGTAATGCGCCAGGTCTTGCAGGTGTTCGAACTGCACCGGGTGTTGCCGGTTGACGAACAGCGCGACTTCTTCGCGCAGCACCGGGACAGTAGAAAACAGCATGCTTTGCTCGCGCTGCGCGGTGCTGTACGCCAGGACCACGTCGACCCGGCCTTCGGCGGCATCGAGCAGGCAACGCTTCCAATTGCCCAGCACCACCACTTCAACCTCGTAGCCCAGTTGGCCGAACAGTTTTTTCACCACGCTCGGCGCCAACCCACGGACGTGCTTGCCATCGCTCCAGGAAATCGGCGGATACACCGGGTAATCGCAATAGCGCACCGTCTGCGCCGCGGACGTACTGCCCGCCACCAGCGCCAATATCAGGCAGAGCAGCCTGATTGCAGCCATCACGCCGCCAGGCTGGCGGTGAATAGATAACCGGCGCCGTGAATGGTGATGATCAACTGCGGTTCCGCCGGATCGTCGTGCAACTTGCGGCGCAAACGCCCCACCAGCACGTCGATGGAACGGTCATTGGGCACCCATTCGCGGTTGCGGATCTGGTCCATCAACTGGTCGCGACTGAGCGTGTGACCGCTGTTGCGCAGGAACACGCTGAGCAACTGATACTCGCCGTGGGTCAGCAAGGTTTCACTGCCGGACGCATCGATCAGTCGGCGGCGGTCGGTGTCCAGCGCCCAATCGGCGAACTGTTTGACCGGTTTGGACACAGCGGCGACCGGTGGCGGCGTCTGCGCGTGGCGGACCCGACGAATCAGGTTTTTCGCCCGGGATACCAGCTCACGTGGGTTGAGCGGTTTGATCACGTAGTCATCGGCACCGCATTCGAGGCCAACGATGCGGTCAATTTCATCGTTGCGCCCGGTGATCAGGATGATGCCCACTTCCGAACGCACCCGCAGCTCGCGGGTCAGGGTCAGGCCGTCCTTGCCCGGCAGGCGAATATCAAGCATGACCAGGTCGACGCTCTGGCTGGCCAGAAAGGTTTCGGCCAGTTCCGCCGTGGCGGCGCTATGCACCTCATAGCCCTCCTGGGAAAGGTAGGCATGCAACAGTTCGCGAATCAGCGGATCGTCATCGACGACCAGTACCCGAGGAGTCATTGCTGGTGTCCTGCTTGTTTCTTATTAGAAGGGTGTTGCATCAGCGCCAGAGAGTAGCCACTGCTGAACGGGTGATCAACAGCTACTCGTCTGTATGCAGTAACGCTGGCGGCCACCGGCCTGCAAACCGTCGACCCAGGCTTCGCAAATCTGAATGCCTTGCTCCGGGGTAAAGGTGCCAGGGTTGAGGCCGGACTCCAGCCACAAGCCATCGAGCAATGCGCTGAGACTGATCGCCGCGAGATCGGCGTCAAAGTTTTCCCAGTTTTCTTCTTGTGCCAGTTCCATCAGCACCTTGCGCAGGATGCCGCGATACTCGCCGTAGGAGTGATCGTGGGCCTTGTTGATCGCCTCGGCGGTTTTCACCGCACCCCAGAATGCCAGCCAGGCGTCGATCAGTTGCGGGTCGAGCAGTTCGGCGGAGAACGACCCACGGAAAAACGCTGACAGACGTTCGCGGGCATTGGGCGCCGCTTGCTCCATGGCGTCACGCAACAGGGTCATGACCCGGCCGGTGATCGCCATGTAGGCCTCGGCCACCAGTTCGTCCTTGCCGGAATAGTGATGGCTGATCAAGCCCACCGACACACCGGCCTCGGCGGAAATCTTGCGGATCGAGGCGCCCTGAAAGCCGTGGCGCTTGAGGCACGTCAACGTGGCCTCGATCAGGTTGGCCTTGCGCAACTCCGGTTCCATGCGGGAAAAACGGGCTTCCTGATTCATCGGCAACACGCTCCTGGATTCAATCATGGGGACTCGCGATTGGCCCGCGAGTTGAACGACTGTACAGCAAGAACAGGAAAAACCTCCAGT
This sequence comes from Pseudomonas sp. Sample_16, assembly GCF_004307665.1. Taxonomy (NCBI): domain Bacteria; kingdom Pseudomonadati; phylum Pseudomonadota; class Gammaproteobacteria; order Pseudomonadales; family Pseudomonadaceae; genus Pseudomonas; species Pseudomonas sp. Sample_16. Next base: position 35,773 of record NZ_RCOB01000097.1, on the reverse strand, counting down.
CAGTTACCAGCCTGAAAGACTTCGGAGCATGACCGGGCCCCATCGCTGGCAAGCCAGCTCCCACAGGGTTAGTGGGTGTACGCAAAATCTATGCACACCTGAGAAACATTGTGGGTGTACGCAAAATCTGTGCACACCTGAAAACATTGTGGGAGCTGGCTTGCCAGCGATGAGGCCCGCCTCAACAGCCGAGAATCCAGATCAGTCCCGATAACCCGGCGCCACCCGCTCCAGCAACCGCAACATCGCCGCCCAGGCCAGTTGCATCGCATCCGGATCGCTCAGTTCGCCCTCTTCCAACGGTCGCCCCGGATCATTGAACTGGCGCTCGGTGTGCGCGCAGACTTCGGCGGATGGAAGTACCAGCTCACCGGCGGCCTGAGCAGCCAACTGAATCTCACAGGCCTTTTCCAGGTAATACATGCGTAAAAACGCCTGGCTGACGGTTTCACCGACAGTCAGCAAACCATGGTTACGCAGCATCAACACCGGCTTGTCGCCAAGGTCCTGCACCAAGCGCTGTTGCTCGCTCATGTCCAGCGCCACGCCTTCATATTCGTGATAAGCAACGCGGCCATAGAACTCCATGGAAATCTGGTTCACCGGCAACAAACCACACTTGAGTGCCGCCACCGCGCAGCCGGACCGGGTGTGGGTGTGCAATACGCATTGCGCATCTTCGCGGGCACCGTGAATCGCGCTGTGAATCACGAAACCGGCCGGGTTTACCGGGTACGGCGACGATTCGACGGCTCGGCCATCCAGACCGATCTTCACCAGATTCGACGCCGTGATCTCATCGAACATCAGCCCGTACGGGTTGATTAGAAAATGGTGCTCGGGCCCCGGAATGCGCACCGAGATGTGGGTGAAGATCAGGTCAGTCATGCGAAAGTGCGCGATCAGTCGATAACACGCGGCCAGTTCCTCGCGCAGTCGCTGTTCGATGGCGCTGCGCCCCGGGGCGGCAGTCAGATGACTCGCGATCTCAATCATTTTTATGGTTCTCCAGGTTGATCGGCTGGGGCAGACAGTAAGGCTGGACGTGTTGAACGTCCAGTCGCTTTCCGTGCACCAAAGTAAAGAAATAGATTGATTTTTTACTACAGGTAAATTTCTATAGAAAAAAAACAACATCAACTGACAATTTTGTAGGAGCGAGCCGCTCGCGATGGACGTCAACGATGACACCGTGAACCTGATACCCCGCGGCGTGTTTGAATCCATCGCGAGCAGGCTCGCTCCTATACAGTCAGCCTGCCTGGAGTAGCCCGCACCATGCCGACACCTGCTTTCGCGCACCTGTTCGAACCCTTGCAGATTCGTGGCAAGCGCCTGAAAAACCGCATCATGTCCAGCGGTCATGACACGTCGATGCCCACCGACAACCTGGTCAACGAGCAACTGATCGCCTATCACCGGGCGCGTGCCGAAGGCGGTGTCGGGTTGATCGTGCTGCAAGTGGCCGGCGTGCATGACAGCGCGCGGTATACCTCCCATGTGCTGATGGCCACCGACGATGCCTGTATCGAGGGTTATCGCAAACTCGCGCAAACCTGCCACGCCCACGGCACCGTGGTGTTGTCCCAGGTGTTCCATCCGGGCCGGGAAATCATGGAGTCCAGCGACGGCTTGCTGGCGGTGGCCTACTCGGCCTCGGCGGTGCCCAACGAGCGCTTCCGGGTGATGCCACGCGCGTTGGACCAGGCGATGATCGACGAGATTGTCACCGGCTATGCCGCCGCCGCCCGCCGCTTGCATCAGGCCGGCATCGATGGCGTGGAAGTGGTCGCCAGCCACGGTTACCTGCCGGCGCAATTCATCAATCCACGGGTCAACCGCCGAACCGATGGCTACAACGGCGAACTCGAACAGCGCCTGCGTTTTCTTCGCGAAGTCATCGCTGCGATACGCGCCGCCACTGACGAGCAGTTCATCATCGGCCTGCGCATCTCTGCCGATGAGCGCGATCCCGAAGGCCTGACCGAAGACGAATCCCTGGCCGCCGTGCAGTCGCTGCAAACTCAGCTCGATTACGTGCACATCGTCGCCGGCACCTCGGCGTCGCTGGGCGGTGCCGTGCACATCGTGCCGCCGATGGCGATCGAGGCGGCTTACCTGGCCAGGGAAGCCGGGACGTTCAAGGCCAGTCTGGCGATTGCGCTGTTCGTCACAGGGCGCATCAACCAGCCCCAGGAGGCCGAGCTGATTCTGGCTCGGGGCCAGGCCGATGTCTGCGGCATGACCCGGGCGTTGATTTGCGACCCGCAGATGCCCAACAAAACCGATACTGGCCGCGCCGAAGACGTGCGTGCGTGCATCGCCTGCAATCAGGCGTGTATCGGGCATTTCCACAAGGGCTTGCCGATCTCCTGCATCCAGCACCCGGAAACCGGTCGTGAGCTGATCTTTGGCGAACGGCAAACAGCTAAAACACGCAAACGGATCATGATCGCCGGTGGCGGCCCGGCCGGGATGAAAGCGGCCGCCGTCGCCGCACAACGTGGGCATGAAGTGACGCTGTACGAAGCCAGTCCGCAACTCGGTGGCCAGGTATTGCTCGCGCAATTGCTGCCACGGCGCAGCGAGTTCGGTGGGGCCAGCACCAACCTGCAACGGGAGATGGAATTGGCCGGTGTGCGCGTGGTGCGTAATACCCGCGTCAACCGCGCCTTGGTGGAGCAGGAAAAACCGGACATGGTGATCATCGCCACCGGCGCCGAACCTTATTGGCCCATGTTCGAACGCGGTGGCGAATTGCAGGTGGTGGACGCCTGGCAAGTGCTGCGCGAAGAGGTGCAGATTGGCCGCTCGGTAGTGGTGGTCGACTGGCGCTGCGACTGGATCGGCCCCGGCATCGCCGAGCGCCTGACCCGCGCCGGGCATCAGGTGCAACTGGCGGTCAACGGCACTCATTGCGGGGAAAACCTGCCGTTGTATGTCCGCGATCAACTGGCCGGTGAATTGCACAAACTGGGCATCCCGATCATTCCGTACGCCCGGTTGTACGGTTGTGATGACAACACTGTGTATCTGCAACACACCGCCAGTGGTGAGCCGATGCTGCTGGAAAATATCGACACGCTGGTACTGTGCCAGGGCCATCAACCGGTCGACACGCTGGGTGCCGAACTGCAAGGTTTGGTGGAGTTTCGCCGTATCGGCGACTGCCTCGCGCCGCGCACGGCTGAAGAAGCGATTTATGAAGGTCTGAAAGTCGCGTGGGAGCTTTAAGCCTGTTTATACTCCGGGCCATCAACGGCTAACACCGACCCTGTAGGAGCGAGCCTGCTCGCTCCTACAGGGGTTTGCGCCACTCCTTCCGGTTCGGATTTGACCATGAGCAACAGCAACACCACACAGCCCGCAACCGGCGCCGCAGAGCCGCACTTTCTCGGCACGCGAATTCGCGGCCTGCGCAAACGTCGGGGCATGACCCTGGCAGCGTTGGCGCAACAGAGCGAACTGACCGCCGGCTACATCAGCCAGCTGGAACGCAACCTGGCCTATCCGTCGATCCCGGCGCTGTTCAATATTGCCCGCAGCCTCGGCGTGACCATCCAGTGGTTCTTCGCCAGCGAAGCCAATACCGCCCCCGAAGATGACGGCATCGTGGTGCGCAAGAACAGCCGACTGAGCGTGCATTACGAGGATGGCATCGTCGACCAGTTGCTCACGCCGCAACCCAATCAACAGCTGGAAATGCTCCACTCGCGTTTTCCGCCCGGCACCTACAGCCAGCAAAGCTACAGCCACGAAGGCGAGGAAGCCGGGTATGTGCTGTCGGGGCGCTTCGAGTTGTGGGTTGGCGAGCGCCATTTCCAGCTCTGTGAAGGCGACAGCTTCAGCTTTTCCAGCCGGGAACCGCACCGCTACGGCAACCCTGGTGAAGTCGATGCGGTAGTGATCTGGGTGATTACCCCGCCGACGTTTTAACGCCGGCCACGTCCAATGGGTTGAGTGGCACTTGCCCGCTTGAGCGTGTCGCTCGGCAACTCCTTGAACAGTGCACGGTAGCTGCTGGAAAACCGCCCCAAATGCCAGAACGACCAATGCATGGCCACTTCTGCCACGGTGGTTTGCGTCGGCGTGCGGCTGAGCAATTCACGGCGGGCACTGTTCAGGCGCCGCAGTCGCAGCCACTGGGTTGGCGCCATGCCCGTATAGGCCTTGAACGCATGCTGCAACTGGCGCAGTGAAACACCGGCAACCCGGGACAGCTCCAGCAGGTTGAGGTGTTCTTCCGGGGTGTCTGCCGCCCATTCCCCTACCCGCTTCATGATCGCCCGCTCTCCGGCCCGGCGCTGCAACGCGCCTTGATCGAGACAGACGCAGGCGTTGTCGAGAATAAACAGACAGTCATCCAGCAATTGCTGAGTCAGCGCTTCCCGGGTCGGCGGATCGAACGTCTGCGACAGCCGCGTCAGCGTGCTGCTCAGCCAACGGCAGAACAGCGCGTTCTGCTGTGAGTTGAGCGGCGCCATGAACAACCCTTCGAGCCGGGCGACATCGAGGCGATTGCGTTGCACGAACTCCGGACCGAACACCACGGCGATTTCCTGGTAGTTCTCCGGGGTGATCCAGATGTTGCGGCTTTCACCATTCAACACGTACAGCGCGTTGTCACTGCGATCGAAACAGAACGCCAGCGCCCCCTGCGGTGCACTGAAATTCTGCTCGACCCGGGTGTTCATGTGCTCTTCGTAGATCTCCACGCCCTGTAAATCCAGATAGCGCACCAGACCGGCGAAATGCCCCGGTGACATCTGTTGGTAATGCTGAGTCCAGCCCGGCGTGACACGGATTTGCTCGGCCACATCGACGGTGCTGAACGCTTGAACCTGGAGTGAATTGCCGTTTGTCATGGGTGACCTTGCGCACTCTTTTGGTGCACTTTGTGCTGCTTAAAGTGGATAGATGGAACCGCGAGGCTCGCCCAAGATAGACGTCAACGCGCTACAGGGGAAGTGTCCGGCGGATGAAACCGGCCTCTCCTGGCGTTAATAAAACCAATAACGAGGTCTTTATGAATGTCCCTTTCGATCAGCTGTTCACTTGGCTGAAAGATCACAAGATTACCGAAGTCGAGTGCGTCGTCAGCGACCTGACCGGCATTGCACGCGGCAAAATTGCACCCACCAACAAGTTCCTGCATGAGCGAGGCATGCGCCTGCCGGAAAGTGTGCTTTTGCAAACGGTAACCGGGGACTTTGTCGACGACGACATCTACTACGACCTGCTCGACCCGGCCGACATCGACATGGTCTGCAAGCCTGTCGCGGACGCGGTCTATGTGATTCCATGGGCCATCGAGCCGACCGCCATCGTCATCCACGACACCTTCGACAAGTTCGGCAACCCGATCGAACTGTCGCCGCGCAACGTGCTGAAGAAAGTCTTGCAGCTGTACACCGACAAAGGCTGGCGGCCGATTGTCGCACCGGAAATGGAGTTCTACCTGACCCAGCGCTGTGAGGACCCGGATTTGCCGCTCAAGGCACCGATGGGCCGTTCGGGTCGTGCTGAAAGCGGTCGTCAGTCGTTCTCCATTGATGCCGCCAACGAGTTCGACCCGCTGTTCGAAGACGTCTATGACTGGTGCGAATTGCAGGGCCTGGACCTCGATACGCTGATCCACGAAGACGGCCCGGCGCAGATGGAAATCAACTTCCGCCATGGCAATGCGCTGGACCTGGCCGACCAGATCACCGTGTTCAAGCGCACCATGCGTGAAGCGGCGCTCAAGCACAACGTGGCGGCGACCTTCATGGCCAAACCGGTCGGCGACGAGCCGGGCAGCGCCATGCACATTCACCAGAGCGTGGTGGATATCGCCACCGGCAAGCCGATCTTTGCCGACGCCGATGGCAACATGAGCGAGCTGTTCCTGCACCACATCGGCGGCTTGCAGAAATACATCCCGAAAGTGCTGCCGATGTTTGCGCCGAACGTCAACTCGTTCCGCCGCTTCCTGCCGGACACCTCGGCGCCAGTGAACGTCGAATGGGGCGAAGAAAACCGCACCGTCGGCCTGCGCGTACCGACCTCCAGCCCGGACGCCATGCGCGTGGAAAACCGCTTGCCGGGCGCCGATGCCAACCCGTACCTGGCCATCGCGGCCAGCTTGTTGTGCGGTTACCTGGGCATGGTCGAGCGCGTCGAGCCGAGCGCCGCCGTCCAGGGCCGGGCTTATGAACGCCGTAACCTGCGTTTGCCGATCACCATCGAAGACGCCCTGACCAAAATGGAAGAGTGCGAAACCATCGGCCGTTACCTGGGCGACAAGTTCGTGCGCGGATACGTCGCGGTCAAACGCGCCGAGCACGAGAACTTCAAACGGGTGATCAGTTCGTGGGAGCGTGAGTTCCTGATGCTCAGCGTCTGACCAGTTCTCATGATCGTTGATCGTTCCCACGCTCTGCGTGGGAACACAGCCCGGGACGCTCCGCGTCCCTGCAACAGCCGAACGCGGAGCGTCCGTGGAGGCATTCCCACGCGGAGCGTAGGAACGATCAACATTCCCCTGTGGGAGCTGGCTTGCCAGCGATAAATGATCGTTCCCACGCTCTGCGTGGGAACACAGCCCGGGACGCTCCGCGTCCCTGC
>NZ_RCOB01000097.1:4439-29067 GCF_004307665.1 Pseudomonas sp. Sample_16 | reverse complement strand
TGATCGTTCCCACGCTCTGCGTGGGAACACAGCCCGGGACGCTCCGCGTCCCTGCAACAGCCGAACGCGGAGCGTCCGTGGAGGCATTCCCACGCGGAGCGTAGGAACGATCAACATTCCCCTGTGGGAGCTGGCTTGCCAGCGATTTGGCCGGCACATTCACCATTTTTGTCGACTGATGCGCCGCCATCGCGGGCAAGCCCGCTCCCACAGGGGCCATGAATCACCTGAACAATCCAATAATTCCAAGAAGGTATCGATATGCGTCTATTGAAATCCATGGTCCCGAGCGCGCTGATGGTCCTGTTCACCGCCGTGGCCCAGGCTCAGCCCCAGGTCAGCGTCTATAACTGGACCGACTACATCGGCGAAACCACCCTCGCCGACTTCCAGGCCAAAACGGGGATCAAGGTGATCTATGACGTCTTCGACTCCAACGAAACCCTGGAAGGCAAATTGCTCGCCGGGCGCACCGGCTATGACGTGGTGGTGCCGTCCAACCACTTCCTCGCTCGCCAGGTAAAGGCCGGAGCGTTCCTCAAACTGGACCGCGAACAACTGCCGAACTACCAGAACCTCGATCCGAAACTGCTGGCACTGCTAGAGAAAAACGATCCGGGCAATGAGCATTCGGTGCCGTACCTGTGGGGCACCAACGGCATCGGCTACAACGTCGACAAGGTCAAGGCTGTGCTGGGCATCGACAGGATCGACTCCTGGGCCGTGCTGTTCGAACCGGAGAACATCAAGAAACTCAGCGCGTGCGGCGTGTCGATGATGGATTCGGCAGATGAAGTGTTCCCCGCCGTGCTGAACTACATGGGCATGGATCCGCGCAGCGAGAACCCCGAGGACTTCAAAAAAGCCGAAGCCAAGCTGCTGAGCATCCGTCCGTACATCACCTATTTTCATTCGTCCAAATATGTCTCTGACCTGGCCAACGGTGACATCTGCGTAGCCTTCGGCTACTCGGGCGATGTATTCCAGGCCGCCAACCGCGCCAAGGAAGCCAACAACGGCGTCAACATCGCGTATGCCATCCCCAAGGAAGGCGCCAACCTGTGGTTCGACCTGCTGGCGATTCCCGCCGATGCCAGCAACCCCAAAGAAGCCCACGCCTTCATCAACTACCTGCTCGACCCGCAAGTGATCGCCAAGGTCAGTGCCTCGGTCGGTTACGCCAACCCGAACCCGGCCGCCAAGCAGTACATGGACCCGGACCTGGTCAACAATCCCGAGGTTTACCCGCCTCAGGCGGTGCTCGACAAACTCTACATCTCCACCACCCCGCCGCAGTCGATCATGCGCCTGATGACCCGCTCCTGGAGCAAAGTGAAGTCCAACAAATGAACCAGTACACCCGCGAACATACTCACTCGTATTACGCCGCTTCGGCCCACGGCATGGCAAATCGTCCTGAGCTGACTGCCGACCTGGAAGCCGACGTTTGCGTGATCGGCGCTGGTTTCACCGGTATCAACACCGCCATCGAACTGGCACAGCGCGGCCTTTCGGTGATTGTGCTGGAGGCGCGCCGGATTGGCTGGGGTGCCAGCGGACGCAATGGCGGGCAATTGATCCGCGGCATCGGCCACGACGTCAGTGGCTTCGCCAAACATATCGGCGCCGAAGGCGTGCGTTATCTGGAGCACGCAGGGACGGAGTCTGTGCAAGTGGTGGGTAATCGCATCCGTGAGCACGGCATCGACTGCGACCTACGCTGGGGTTTCTGCGAATTGGCCAACACCCCGGCGCAGTTTGCCGGATTGAAGGCTGAATACGCACACCTCAAGGCATCGGCATACGCCCACGAAACCCGCCTGATCGAGCCCGGGCAGATTCGTCAGCACGTGGTTGATTCGGGCGTGTATGCCGGCGGATTGATCGACATGGGCTCAGGTCACCTGCACCCGTTGAATCTGGTGCTGGGTGAAGCGAGGCTCGCGCAATCCCTTGGCGTGCAAATCTTCGAGCAGAGCCCGGTGCTGGAGCTGATCCATGGCAGCACCGTGCAGGTTCGCTGTGCCGGGGGCACGGTGCGTGCCGGCAGTCTGGTACTTGCCTGCAATGCGCACCTTGAAGAACTGGAGCCGAAACTCAGCGGTAAAGTGCTTGCGGCCGGCAGCTACATCATCGCCACCGAACCGTTGCCCGAAGACGCGGCTCGGCAACTGATCCCGCACAATCTGGCGCTGTGCGACCAAAAGGTTGGCCTGGATTACTACCGGCTCTCGGCAGACCGACGCCTGCTGTTCGGCGGTGCCTGCCACTATTCCGGGCGCGATCCGGCAGATATCACCGCCTATATGCGTCCACAGATGCTCAAGGTGTTCCCGCAACTGGCGCACGTGCGCATCGATTACCAGTGGGGCGGCATGATCGGCATCACTGCCAATCGTTTCCCGCAGGTCGGCCGTTTGAACCAGCACCCGAATGTGTTCTATGCCCAGGGTTATTCCGGTCATGGCCTGAACGTCACCCACTGGTGCGCGAAACTGCTGGGCGAGGCCATCCATGCGGGCCACAGCAAAGGTTTCGACGTGTTCAGCGCCGTGCCACACATGACCTTCCCCGGCGGCCGCGCCCTGCGCTCCCCGTTGCTGGCGCTCGGCATGCTCTGGTATCGGATGCGCGAAATGCTGGGCTGATCCACCCGGCCTGGCGAGCCCCCCGGTGGGAGCGAATCCGTTCGCTCCCATAACCGTTCTACGCCCTTCCCCGTCTATCCATGCCGTTGTGCAGCCTTTCAATTTGCTCAATTGCAAGTCGCTTCTATATTAAGGGTGTGCTCATTCTTTCCCGCTCTCTGTCGAGCCTGGCCCATGGCATCTACTGATCAACTGATCATTTGCGAGCACTGTGATTGCGTGTACGAAAAAACGACGCTCGCCAAACATCAGAAAACCCTGTGTACGCGCTGCGGCGGCGTGCTTCAGCGCTATAACGGCCTTACGGTAGAGCAGCGTCTTGCGTTGACCTTCACCGCATTGATGTTATGGATTTTCGCTAACTTCTATCCCGTCATGAGCATCAGCCTCAAAGGGCTGAAGAACAGCGCGACGCTCTGGGATTCGGTCCTGGCCCTGAGTCTGGGCCCCATCACATTCATCGCCCTGGTGGCAGCGATCGCGATGATCATCGCGCCCATCATCCAGCTGCTGCTGCTGATCTGGGTCTTGAGTTTTGCACTGGGCAACAGACGCTCACCGGCGTTCAAGTTCTGCATGCGCTGGCTGGAAACCCTCAGGCCCTGGAGCATGCTGGAAGTGTGTCTGCTCGGAGCCATGGTCGCGGTGATCAAACTCGCCGGGCTGCTGGACGTGCTACCCGGCATCGGTTTGTTTGCCTTGGCCATCCTCAGCCTGATGATGATCCGTATTGCCGGCCGTGATATCCGCGAACTATGGGACATCCAATGACCACCCCTCCGGTTGCCGACGACCTCAATCTATGCCTGTGCCACACCTGCGGCCTGGCGTGCGACGTGTCCGACAACCCCCACGAATGCGAACGTTGCGGCGCCCCGCTGCATCGCCGCAAAACCAACTCGTTGACCCGGACCTGGGCCTTCATGATTGCGGCCCTGGTGTTTTACATCCCGGCCAATCTGCTGCCGGTGATGAATACAAAAATGGTCGGCAACGGCGCCGACAGCACGATCATGAGCGGCGTCCTGGAGTTCTGGGAAGCTGGCGCCTGGGACATTGCGCTGATCATTTTCATCGCCAGTATCGCCGTGCCGGGCGTCAAGTTCGGCGCAATCACATTGCTGTTGATCACCGTGCAGCGTGACAGCGACTGGGCGCGCAAGGAGCGGTCGAAGCTGTTTCGTTTCGTCGAAGTCATCGGTTACTGGTCGATGCTCGATGTGATCGTGGTGGCCCTGGTGGCGTCGCTGGTGAAATTTCAAGCCCTGGCCGATATAGAACCGCGCCCGGGCATTCTTTTCTTTGGTCTGGTGGTGGTATTTACGATGCTGTCGGCGATGAGTTTCGACCCGCGTTTGATTTGGGATAACGCAAGGAAAGTTCCTCACAATCAGGAGGTCACGGATGCAGTCGCAAATCACTGACGAATCACGTGCCCCAGGGCAGGCCCCGATAAAAACCCGGCGTTTCAGCATTTCGCTGGTGTGGATCGTGCCGATCGTCGCAGTGCTGGTGGGTATTTCGCTGGTGGTGCACAGCATCCTTCAGGAGGGACCGACCATCGTTGTCACCTTCAAGACCGGTAGCGGCTTGACCGCCAACAAGACCGAGGTCAAATACCGCAACGTGGTGATCGGTCACGTCTCGGATGTAGAGCTGAGCAACGATCAGAAAAGCGTCAACGCCACCATCAAACTGGCCAAGCAGGCCGAGAGCTTCACCCGCGAGGACTCACAGTTCTGGGTGGTCAGACCGCGTATCGGAGCGGGCGGGGTATCAGGGATCGATACGTTGCTGTCCGGCGATTACATCGGTGCCGATATCGGCCAGGCCAAGAAACGTGCAAAAAACTTCACTGGCCTGGAAAACCCGCCACCGATCACCTACGGCGAGCCAGGTAAACGCTTCACTCTGCACACCCAGGACCTGGGCTCGCTGGATATCGGCTCCCCGGTCTACTACCGCAAGATTCCGGTCGGCCAGGTGGTGGCCTACGCGCTGGATCCGGACGGAAAAGGCGTGAACATCGAACTGTTCATCCACTCGCCCAACGATCAATACGTCACCGAGAACACCCGATTCTGGAACGCCAGCGGGATTGACGTGAACGTCGGAGCCAACGGTTTTGCGGTGAAGACCGAATCCTTGTCCTCGATTCTGGTCGGCGGCATTGCCTTCCGCGCACCTGAATACAGCCCCAATGACAAGCCCGCCCCCGAGCAGTATGCCTACGAGCTGTTCGACGACCAGCAAACCGCCCTCGCCCCACCCAGCGGCAAGCCGCAATACCTGGCCTTGCGCTTCGATCAGGCACTGCGTGGGCTCAAGGTCGATGCGCCGGTGGAATTTCTCGGTATTGAATTCGGCAGAGTGGTCTCCGTCAATCTGGATTTCGATGCCAAGAAACGCACCTTCCCACTCAATGTCGGCATCGTGATCTACCCACAGCGTCTGGGCCAGGCACACATAAAAATGCTCACTGCGCTCAAGCACGACCCCAACGACGAAGCCGCCGGTGTGCGCCTGATGGGTACGTTCATCGAGAACGGCCTGCGTGCGCAGGCGCGCACCGGCAACCTGTTGACCGGTCAGTTGTACATCGCCCTGGACTTCTACCCCAAAGCGGAAAAAGTGGCATTCGATCCCACGGCCCGCCCGGTCACCATCCCGACCGTTCCGGGTAGCCTGGAGCAATTGCAGGAAAAACTCGAAGCCATGGTCGACAAGATCAACAAACTGCCGGTGGAGAGCATTGCCGGCAACCTGGACGGCAATCTGGTGGAATTGCGCAAAACCCTGGGGCAGTTCAACAGCAAGACATTGCCAGGGGTTCAAACCACCTTGTCGACCGTCAGCAAGACGCTGCAGTCCGCCGAAACGACGCTGAAATCGGCCAACTCGACCCTGGCCGATGATTCGCCACAACGCGAGCAACTGGGCCAGACCCTGGAAGAACTCGGACGTACGTCGCGGTCCTTGCGCGACCTTACTGATTATCTGGGCCGCCATCCGGAATCGCTGATTCGTGGCCGCCCGAACAACGCCGCCCCCATTGATCTGCAAGGACCACCGAGCAAATGACTACAGGAGTAACACCCATGGCTTTTCCAATGAAAATGACCCTGGTCGTCGCGCTGTCTTTGCTCACCGCCTGCCGCAGCGATCCGATCCAGTTTCACACCCTGACGCCGGCGCAACTGTCCGGCAATACCAGGACCACGACGGACATCCAGATCGAAGGTCTTACCGTGCCGCCGCAAGTGGATCGTCCACAGATCGTGGTGCGCGAAGGCAATACAGGCATGGCCATTCTTGAAACCCAATGGTGGGGCGCCAGCCTGGTGGATGAACTGCGCAGCGCTCTGCTCGACCAGATGGTCAACAACAACCCGCAACGCAGAATATCGGTGAGGCTGGAGGTGCAACGCTTCGATTCGATTCCGGGTCAGTATGGGCTGATCGATGTGAAGTGGCGCCTGCGGGGCGCCAATGGCGATGAAAACACCCTGTTGAGTTGTCGCAGCACTTTGCAGACGCCTTCCGGTTCGTCCATCGATGAGTTGGTAGCCGCTCAGCAAAACAACGTCAAACGCTTGGCCGCGGTGATCAGCCAGGCTGCCTCCGGGTCACAAAAAGGTTGTCCATCAAACCCATGAGTTGACGAATTTTTCTCATTTCAGGCATTACATTTGCCGCGCCGCAAACATGCAAATGATTCCTATTGATCTACAATAATCGACGTCTATCTTGTCGAATCTGTTTGCTCGAAAATATTAAAAGGAGCTGCTAAAGCATGATTTTCCGCGTCCCGTCTTTTCTGAAAAAAGCCTTGCTCGCCAGCGCTCTTGTCAGCGCAGGTCATGTATACGCAGCCGATTCCGTCGGCATCGTGGTTTACAACGCGCAGCACGAAAGCCTGACGAAGGCCTGGGTTGAAGGGTTTACTCAGGAAACCGGAATTCCGGTGACCCTGCGCAACGGCGATGACACCGAGATGGGCAATCAGATCGTCCAGGAAGGCGCCGATTCACCGGCCGATGTGTTTCTGACCGAGAACTCGCCGGCCATGGTGCTGGTCGATAACGCCGGTTTGTTCGCCCCCGTCGACAAAGCCACGCTTGAACAAGTCGACGCCGCTTACCGTCCAGCCCATGGCAAATGGATCGGAATCGCCGCGCGTTCAACCGTGTTCGTCTATAACCCGAGCAAACTGCCGAACGCCGACCTGCCCAAATCGATCATGGATTTAGCCGCCCCGGCCTGGAAAGGTCGCTGGGGCGCTTCACCGGGCGGCGCCGACTTCCAGGCGATTGTCGCCGCGATGCTGGAACAAAAAGGCGAAGCCGCAACCCTCGAATGGCTCAAGGCGATGAAAACCAATTTCACCGCGTATCGGGGCAACAGTTCGGTGCTCAAAGCGGTGAATGCCGGGCAGATCGACAGCGGCGTGATCTATCACTATTACAGCTTCGTCGACCAGGCCAAGACCGGCGAAAACAGCAAGAACACCGCCCTGCACTACTTCAAACACAAGGATCCGGGTGCTTTTGTCAGCATTTCCGGCGGCGGCGTCCTGGCGTCGAGCAAGCACAAGGAACAAGCCCAGGCGTTCCTCAAATGGATCACCGGCCAGCACGGCCAGGCCATCCTCAAGGACGGCAAATCGTTTGAATACGCCGTGGGCAAGAACGCTCAATCCAACCCGAAATTGATGCCTTTGCAGCAGCTCGATGCGCCAACTGTCGATGCTTCGAAACTTGACAGCAAAAAAGCCGTGGAACTGATGACTCAGGCGGGACTGCTCTAATTGATACCTGAAACCCTGCCGGCGGGAGTGACTGACGCCGTTCCCGCCAATCTGCGCCGACGATCTCGCGGCACGTTCGCGAGCCGTGGCGGCCCGTGGGTGATCGGTTTGTCGGTGCTGGTTTCGTTATTGGCGTTGCTGCCGATTGCCTATGTCATCGGCGTGTCCTTGCAGACAGGCTGGTCTACGGTGGTCACCCTGGTTTTCCGGCCGCGGGTGGGCGAATTGCTGGTTAACACCGTGTTGCTGGTGTTGCTGACCATTCCCCTGTGCGTGGCGCTCGGGGTCACGCTGGCCTGGCTGACAGAACGCACCAATCTGCCGGGGCGCCGCTGGTGGTCATTACTGGCCACGGCGCCGTTGGCGGTGCCGGCTTTCGTCCACAGTTATGCCTGGGTCAGCCTGGTGCCGCCGATTCACGGATTGTTTGCCGGGGTGCTGGTCTCAGTCATCGCCTATTTCCCGTTCCTGTACCTGCCGGTTGCCGCCACCCTGCGCCGCCTCGATCCGGCCATCGAAGACGTGGCCGAATCAATGGGGCTCAAGCCCTTGGCGGTGTTCTTCCGCGTGGTGCTGCCGCAGTTACGCCTGGCCATCTGCGGTGGTGCATTGCTGGTCGGGCTGCATCTGTTGGCCGAGTACGGGCTGTACGCGATGATCCGCTTCGACACGTTCACCACGGCGATCTTCGATCAGTTCAAATCCACCTTCAACGGGCCTGCTGCCCACATGCTGGCCAGCGTGCTTGCGTTGTGTTGCCTGGCGATGCTCACCGCTGAGTCGGCAGCGCGTGGCACCGCGCGCTATGCTCGTGTCGGCTCGGGCAGTGCCCGTGAGCAGCGGATCGTTTGCCTGCACACGCCGTCGACTGCGCTCGCATTGGCATTGCAGGTGGTGACTTGCCTGCTGGCATTGGGCGTACCGCTGCTGACGTTGGGCAACTGGCTGATTGCCGGAGGCTCGCAAGTGTGGGACATGGCCGAACTGCTGCCGGCACTGGAGCAGACCCTGTTGTTCGGCGTCGGCGGCGCCGCCCTGACCACGTGCGCTGCGATCCCGATTGCCTGGCTGTCGATTCGCTATCCCGGACGAATGCAACGCGTCCTCGAAAGCTGCAACTACATCACCAGCTCATTGCCGGGCATTGTCGTTGCACTGGCATTGGTGACCGTCACCATCCATTTCGCACGGCCGATCTATCAGACCACCATCACCGTGCTGCTGGCTTATCTGTTGATGTTCCTGCCCCGCGCATTGGTGAGCCTGCGTGCCGGTATCGCCCAGGCGCCGGTGGAACTGGAAAACATCGCCCGCAGCCTCGGCCGCTCCCCTGCCCGCGCGCTGTGGCTGATTACCTTGCGGCTGGCGGCACCGGGTGCCGCCGCCGGGGCAGCACTGGTTTTTCTGGCGATCACCAACGAATTGACCGCTACCCTGCTGCTCGCCCCCAACGGCACACGCACATTGGCCACCGGGTTCTGGGCCATGACCAGCGAAATCGACTACGCCGCCGCGGCGCCGTACGCGTTGCTGATGATTGTGCTGTCGCTACCGTTGACCGGACTTCTTTATCACCAATCGAAAAAAACGGCTGGCCGATGAACACGCTTGAACTGCATTCCCTGAACAAAACCTACGGCGCCTATCGTGCGCTGGACGACGTCAGCCTGTCCGTGCCCAGCGGCAGTCGCACGGTGATTGTCGGCCCTTCGGGCTCCGGCAAGACCACCTTGCTGCGCATGATCGCCGGTTTCGAATTTCCTGACAGCGGACGCCTGTCGCTGAACGGTCAGACCCTGGTCGACAGCACCCACGAGGTACCGGCGCATCAACGCCTGATTGGCTACGTTCCCCAGGACGGCGCACTGTTCCCGCACATGACGGTGGCGGCCAATATCGGCTTTGGCTTGTCGACCAAGGGCAATGAAAAACAGCAGCGCGTGGCGCAGTTGATGGACAGCGTGGCCCTGGACTCGCGCATGGCCGAACGCTGGCCCCACGAGTTGTCCGGTGGTCAGCAGCAACGGGTAGCCCTGGCACGGGCACTGGCGCAACAGCCTCGGCTGATGTTGCTGGATGAACCCTTTTCCGCGCTGGATACCGGATTGCGTTCGGCCATGCGCAAGATGGTCGCGCGCTTGCTCGACGATGCCGGCGTGACCACGATCCTGGTCACCCACGACCAGAGCGAAGCCCTGTCCTTTGCCGATCAATTGGCGGTGATGCGTAACGGTCGCCTGGTACAGTCGGGGCATCCACTGGATCTTTACCGCTATCCCGAAGACGAGCAGACCGCGCTTTTTCTCGGTGATGCCGTGGTCATGCCGGCACGCATCGAAGCCGGTTGGGCACACTGCGATCTGGGGCGAATTCCGGTCAACAATCACCGCAACAACAGCACGGCGCAAATCATGCTGCGGCCCGAGCAATTGCAAGTGGCCAGCCTGCTGCCCAGCGACACGGAAATTTCCGGATGCCGTGCGGTGGTCACCGACCGGGATTTCAGCGGCAACACCTGCACGCTGACAGTGCAGTTGCAGCCATTGATCACCAGCGAACAACCCGGCCGATCATTGCTGGTGCGCAGCTCGGGCATGTACGCCCCACCGGCCGGCAGCGCCGTTCACATCTCGACCATCGGCCATGCTCACGTACTGAGCTGAGGGCTCACAGATCGAAGCGATCCACCGCCCGCCGCCGCTCGTTGT
Source organism: Pseudomonas sp. Sample_16 (assembly GCF_004307665.1). Lineage (NCBI taxonomy): Bacteria > Pseudomonadati > Pseudomonadota > Gammaproteobacteria > Pseudomonadales > Pseudomonadaceae > Pseudomonas > Pseudomonas sp. Sample_16. Next base: position 18,904 of record NZ_RCOB01000097.1, on the reverse strand, counting down.
CATCGCGCACATCGTAGTTGGCGGTGGTCTGGATGTTGCTGTGATGAGCGAGTTTCTGGGCGATCGACAGATCGTGCTCTTCAATCACCCGAGTAATGAACGAGCGGCGGAAATCATGGGGCATGATTTTCACCCCGACTTGCGTTCCGCGCTGCCTGGCGATGTAGTAAATCGCATGTTTGGTGATGCGTTCGCGGGTGATATGGCTGCCGCGACGGATTCGATTGAACAGGAACGGGTCATCCTCTTCGCCTTCCTTGAGCATCGAGCGACGCAGCTCCAGCCAGGCGTCCAGTTTAGCGAAAGCCCACGCCGGGGCGTACTTGATCAATTGCTTGTTGCCCTTGGCCGTCACCCGCAGGCTGCGCTCTGCGAAGTCGACCTGGTTCAGGTCGAGGTTGACCGATTCCGACTTGCGCATGCCCGAGCCGTATAAAATCCCGATGATCGCCGCGTCCCGCAGGCCCTGCGGCCGGGGATCGGCGGCGCAGACTTCCATCAGTTCCTGAATCAGCGTGCGCCGCAGATTGCGGCCCTGGGACAGGCGCGTGCCGGCAATGCCCTTGACCGAACGCATCTTCAGCAGATGTTCCTGACTGATCAGGCTCATGCGCCAAGCCTCGTTCATCACCCCGCGCACGGCATTGACGTACAGCGAAGAGGTGTTCGGTGCGTACCCATCGGTGCGCAGCGTCGCGACCAGGGCAATGACGTCTTCGGGTTGCAGATTGTGCCAGGGAATCTCTTCGATGTTCACTTCATCGAAGCCCAGGCGATCGGCGGCGTCCTGCAACACATAGCGCATGGTCAGTTGGCTGGAGGGCGCCAATCGCGCCAGATAGAGAGTCAGCGGGTTGGTCTTGGGCGTACTTGAATCAGCAACAGGTAAGTCAGTCAAACGAAACGGCCTTGATAAAAGAAAATCGCTACAAACGGAGTGCAGACAAAGAGGGCCGTTACGCTGCCGGTCATGGCCGATAAAGTCAAATATCGCCGATAAAGGCCACTGTCCTGGCGGTGGGGTGCAATTCCTGTGTTTCATACTTGGTCGGCGCGTCGCTTTACATCAGAATTAATGAACTGAAGCTTCATTAATATGAATTTGTCAGCATCAGTAATGATCGGCACACTGTCGGCGTTCCTCCCCCAATAGTTGGAACAACTTCAAGGGCTTTCTGGCTATCCCAGATAAGCCTTTTTTTTTCCTCGAATTTTGTTATTGGAAACCACCACATCATGTTCGCTCGCTGGTTGCCTGCCGCCATCAACACCCGCCCAACGGAATGGAGTCGTGCTGCCATCGGCATGGCCTTGGGAACGCTGCTCAGCGTTTGGCTGTGTGGTCAGGTGTTTGGCATCGAAGTGGCGCAACATCTGATCGGGCCGCTGGGCGCATCGGCGGTGTTGCTGTTCGCCGTTTCTTCCGGTGCATTGGCCCAGCCGTGGTCGATCATCGGCGGTTATCTGAGCGCGGGTGTGATATCGCTGCTGGTCGCTCATGTGCTGGGGCGGACATTGGGCAGCGCCTGTCTGGCGGCCGGCATGGCGTTGATCCTGATGTGCTGGCTGCGTTGCCTGCATCCACCCGCCGGCGCATTGGCGCTGACCCTGGTTCTGGCCGATCCGGCAACCATTGCCATGGACTGGAAAGCGCTGGGTCCGGTGATGCTCGGCGCGTCGATCATGTTGCTCAGCGCCCTGGCCTACAACAACCTCACCCGTATCCGTTACCCCAAGCGTGCCGCCGAGCCCGTGGCAGTGATTCCTGCTGATCACACGCCCGTGGAGACCCAAGCCATTACCGCCCAGGACTTGAAACTGGCCCTGGCCGAGATGGAAGCGTTCTTCGACGTCACCCCCGAAGACCTCGAACAGCTGATCCATGCCAGTGAACTGCATGCCAAGCGGCGCAGTATTGGTGAGGTGTTGAGCCGTAGCGCCTGATGAGATCCCTGCAGGAGCGAGCCTGCTCGCGAAAGCGGTCTGCCATTGAGCATCGATGTTGACTGGCAGGGCCTCATCGCGAGCAGGCTCGCTCCTGCAGGGTATTGCGTTCTCTCCATGCATTTGTGCAGATAAAACCTGCACATATCCCAGTTGTACATCACAAATTTGCACTGTTACGATCTTGCATCGCTCGCGCGCGAGCTTCTCTAATAAAGAACAATAAAAGCAGGGAGTTAGTGATGACTGCTCAGGTTACATCGAATGGACCGCAGTCCATGGAAGCCATGCAAAATGAAGTGCTGGCCGAAGTACGCAACCATATCGGCCATCTGACCCTCAACCGCCCCGCAGGCCTCAATGCCATCACCCTGGACATGGTGCGCAACCTGCACCGCCAGCTCGATGCCTGGGCCGGTGATCCGCAGGTGCATGCGGTGGTTCTTCGCGGTGCCGGCGAAAAAGCTTTCTGTGCCGGTGGCGACATTCGTTCGCTGTACGACAGCTTCAAGAACGGCGACACCCTGCACGAAGAATTCTTCGTTGAGGAGTACGCCCTCGACCTGGCGATTCACCATTACCGCAAACCCGTGCTGGCCTTGATGGACGGTTTCGTCCTCGGTGGCGGCATGGGCCTGGTGCAAGGCGCCGATCTGCGAGTGGTCACCGAGAAAAGCCGCCTGGCGATGCCAGAAGTCGGTATCGGTTATTTCCCGGACGTCGGCGGCAGTTACTTCCTGCCGCGCATTCCCGGCGAACTGGGGATTTACCTGGGGGTCAGCGGCGTGCAGATCCGGGCTGCCGATGCGCTGTATTGCGGTTTGGCCGACTGGTATCTGGACAGCAGCAAACTGACCACGCTGGATGAAAAACTCGATCAGCTGGAGTGGCGCGACACCCCACTCAAAGACCTCCAGGGCCTGCTGGCGAAACTCGCCGTGCAACAATTGCCAGATGCGCCATTGGCAACTTTACGCCCGGCCATCGACCATTTCTTCGCCCTGCCCGACGTGCCGAGTATGGTTGAGCAAATGCGCGAAGTAACGGTCGCTGATAGCCACGAGTGGGCCACCGCCACCGCCGACCTGCTGCAGACACGCTCGCCGCTGGCCATGGGCGTGACCCTGGAAATGCTGCGGCGGGGTCGCCGCCTGAGCCTCGAACAATGCTTCGCCCTTGAGCTGCACCTGGACCGCCAGTGGTTCGAGCGCGGCGACCTGATCGAAGGCGTGCGCGCCTTGCTGATCGACAAAGACAAGAATCCGCGCTGGAACCCGCCCACCTTGCAGGCGCTGGACGCCGAACACGTGGCGAGTTTCTTCAACGGTTTTGATGAGAGCGGGAGCTGAGCCATGCACGATCTCGAACTGACAGAAGAGCAAGTCATGATCCGCGACATGGCCCGGGATTTTACCCGTGGTGAAATCGCGCCTCACGCACAAGCCTGGGAAAAGGCCGGCTGGATCGATGACGGTCTGGTCGCGAAAATGGGTGAATTGGGCCTGCTCGGCATGGTGGTCCCCGAGGAATGGGGTGGCACCTATGTCGACTACGTGGCTTATGCGTTGGCGGTAGAAGAAATCTCTGCCGGCGACGGCGCTACCGGCGCCTTCATGAGCATCCACAACTCGGTGGGCTGCGGGCCGGTGCTCAACTACGGCACTGAACAACAGAAGCAAACCTGGCTGGCGGATCTGGCCAGCGGCCAGACTATCGGCTGCTTTTGCCTCACCGAACCCCAGGCTGGCTCCGAAGCGCACAACCTGCGCACCCGTGCCGAACTGCGCGATGGCCATTGGGTAATCAACGGCGCCAAGCAATTCGTCAGCAACGGCAAACGGGCCAAACTGGCGATCGTGTTTGCGGTGACCGATCCGGATCTGGGCAAGCGCGGCATTTCGGCATTCCTGGTGCCGACTGACACCGCCGGTTTTATCGTCGACCGCACCGAGCACAAAATGGGCATTCGCGCGTCCGACACCTGCGCCGTCACGCTCAATAACTGCACCATCCCCGAAGCCAACCTGCTGGGTGAGCGCGGCAAAGGCCTGGCCATCGCCCTGTCCAACCTTGAAGGCGGCCGCATCGGCATTGCCGCCCAAGCGCTGGGCATCGCCCGCGCCGCCTTTGAAGCGGCCCTGGCTTACGCCCGCGACCGTGTGCAGTTCGACAAGCCGATCATTGAGCACCAGAGCATCGCCAACTTGCTGGCGGACATGCACATGCAACTCAATGCCGCTCGGTTGATGATCCTGCATGCCGCTCGCCTGCGCACCGCGGGCAAGCCTTGTCTGTCCGAGGCTTCGCAAGCCAAGCTGTTTGCTTCGGAAATGGCCGAGAAAGTCTGTTCGTCAGCGATTCAGATTCACGGCGGCTATGGCTATCTGGAGGATTACCCGGTCGAGAAGTATTACCGGGATGCGCGAATCACGCAGATCTATGAAGGGTCGAGCGAGATTCAGCGGATGGTCATCGCCCGCGAACTGAAGAATTACTTGGTGTGAAGTCCTGATGATCGTTCCCACGCTCTGCGTGGGAATGCATCCGGTGACGCTCTGCGTCGCGCTTGCGAAGGAACGCGGAGCGTCCCGGTCGGCATTCCCACGCAGAACGTGGGAACGATCGGTGCTACATCATGTGGGAGCTGGCTTGCCAGCGATGACGTCAGCAAGAACGCCGCATTACTTACCGACGAACTCAGCCTCACGCTTGGCAATGAACGCCGCCATCCCTTCCTTCTGATCCTGCGTCGCAAACGCCGCATGGAACACCCGACGCTCAAAACGCACGCCTTCGGACAGGCTCACTTCAAAGGCGCGGTTGACGCTTTCCTTGACCATCATCGCAATCGGCAACGACTTCTTGGCGATCAATGCCGCGACTTTCAGCGCTTCGTCCAGCAGCTCATCGCTCGGCACGATGCGCGCCACGATGCCGCAACGTTCTGCTTCCACCGCATCGATCAAACGCCCGCTCAGGCACATTTCCATGGCCTTGGCCTTGCCCACGGCGCGGGTCAGACGTTGGGTGCCGCCCATGCCCGGCAGAACGCCGAGATTGATTTCCGGTTGACCGAATTTGGCATTGTCGCCAGCCAGAATGAAGTCGCACATCAGCGCCAGTTCACAGCCACCGCCCAAGGCGAAACCATTCACCGCAGCGATGATCGGCTTGCGGCGGTTGGCCACGCGGTCGCTGTCGCTGAACAGGTCGTCGAGGTAGATCTGCGGGTAGGTCAGCTCAGCCATTTCCTTGATGTCGGCACCGGCAGCAAAAGCCTTTTTCGAGCCGGTCAGCACGATGCAACCGATGTTCGAATCGGCTTCCAGGCCATCGAGGGCATGGTTCAGCTCGCTGACGATCTGCGCGTTCAAGGCGTTCAGCGCTTGCGGGCGGTTGAGGGTGATCAGGCCGACGCGGCCATGGGTTTCCAGCAAAATGGTTTCGTAGCTCACGGAGTGGTTCCTTCTTTCAAAGATTGCGCGAAATGACCATGCGCTGAATATCGCTGGTGCCTTCGTAGATCTGACACACCCGCACGTCGCGATAGATCCGCTCCAGCGGGAAGTCGTTCAAATAACCGTAACCGCCCAGGGTTTGCAACGCCGAGGAGCAGACTTTCTCGGCCATTTCCGAGGCGAACAACTTGGCCATCGACGCTTCGACCAGCGCCGGTTTGCCGCTGTCACGCAGGGCAGCGGCGTAATGCACCATTTGCCGCGCTACAGCGATCTGGGTCGCCATGTCCGCCAGGCGGAACGCGACAGCCTGGTGTTCGATGATCGGTTTGCCGAAACTCTCGCGCTCACGGGCGTAATCGCGGGCCGCTTCGAATGCGGCGCGGGCCATGCCCACTGATTGCGAGGCGATACCGACGCGTCCGCCTTCGAGGTTGGCCAAGGCGATCCTGTAGCCCTCGCCCTCTTCACCCAGGCGGTTGGCCAGCGGGACTTTTACGTCTTCGAAGAGAATCTGGCAGGTGTCCGACGCATGCTGGCCGAGCTTGTCCTCGACCCGCGCGACTTTGTAGCCCGGCGAATCGGTGGGCACGATGAATGCGCTGATGCCGCGCTTGCCGGCTGCAGGATCAGTCACCGCAAACACAATCACCACGCCTGCGTTCTGCCCGGAGGTGATGAACTGTTTACAGCCGTTAAGCACGTAGTGATCGCCGTTCAATTTGGCGCGGGTTTTCAAGCCGCTGGCGTCTGAGCCGGCCTGGGGTTCGGTCAGTGCAAACGCGCCAAGCATTGCGCCGCTGGCCAACGGCTTGAGGAAGCGTTCTTTCTGTTCATCGTTGCCGTAATGCAGGATCGGCACGCAACCGACCGAGTTGTGCACGCTCATGATGGTCGAGCAGGCACCGTCGCCGGCGGCGATTTCTTCCAGGGCCATGGCGTAGGCCAGGTAACCGGTGTCGCAACCGCCCCACTGCTCCGGCACCAGCATGCCGAAGAAGCCCAGTTCGGCCATCTCGCCGATGGCTTCCTTGGGGAAACGGTGCTCACGGTCCCACTCGGCGGCGAACGGTTTCAGCCGTTCCTCGGCGAATTGCTGGGCCATGTCGCGAATTTGTTGTTGGTCGTCATTGGGAATCATGATGAATCCTTGATTTGAGCCTGAATGCACCCTGCTCTTGTAGGAGCATGGCTTGCCCGCGATGGCGTCCTTGAGATCGCTATCGCGGGCAAGCCATGCTCCTACAGGGGCGGCGTTAGTACAGGCATTCCACAGCCATTGCCGTGGCTTCGCCGCCGCCGATGCAGATGGCCGCAACGCCACGCTTCAGGCCTTTCTGGCGCAGGGCCGAAAGCAACGTCACCAGAATGCGCGCGCCGGACGCACCGATCGGGTGGCCCAAAGCACAAGCGCCGCCGTGCACGTTGAGTTTCTCGTGGGGGATTTCCAGATGGGTCATTGCGGCCATGCCGACGACGGCGAAGGCTTCGTTGACTTCCACCAAGTCCACTTCATTGAGCGACCAGCCGGTCTTCTTGATCAGTTTCTTGATGGCGCCAATCGGTGCCACCGGGAACAGGCCCGGCGTGTCGGCAAACGCCGCGTGACCGTGGATCACCGCCAACGGTTTCAAACCACGCTTGTCAGCTTCGGAACGGCGCATCAGCACCAGCGCCGCCGCACCGTCGGAGATCGAACTGGAGTTCGCCGCCGTGACCGTACCACCGTCCCGGAACGCCGGTTTGAGCGAGGCGATCTTGTCCAGCTTGGCCTTCGGTGGTTGCTCGTCATTGCTGATCGTCACCTGTTCTTTGCCCACCATGACGGTCAGCGGAACGATTTCGTCCTTGAAGCTGCCGTCCTTGATCGCCTGTTGCGCACGAGTGGTCGAGGCAATGGCGAAGGCGTCCTGGGCTTCACGGCTGAAGCCGTTGGTTTCGGCGCAGTCTTCGGCAAAAGTGCCCATCAGGCGGCCCTTGTCATAGGCGTCTTCCAGGCCGTCGAGGAACATCGAGTCCTGCACCTTGCCATGGCCCATGCGATAGCCGCTGCGGGCACGGTCCAGCAGGTACGGCGCATTGGACATGCTTTCCATGCCCCCGGCGATGACCACTTCGGCGCTGCCGGCGACCAGCATGTCGTGAGCGAGGATGGCCGCTTCCATACCCGAGCCGCACATTTTGTTGAGGGTGGTGCAGCGAGTGGATTTATCCAGCCCGGCGCCCAGCGCCGCCTGGCGTGCCGGGGCCTGGCCGAGACCGGCTGGCAGTACGCAGCCGAATAAAACTTCATCGACGGCATCGCTGGCGACACCGGCGCGCTCCACGGCGGCTTTGATCGCGGCCGCGCCGAGTTGCGGCGCGGTCAGGCTTTTCAGTTCGCCCTGAAAGCCACCCATCGGGGTGCGGACAGCGCTGACGATGACGATTGGATCGTTGGAAAGGCTCATGACAAATCCTCCTTATTTCGCGGCCATGCGCAAGGCACCGTCGAGACGGATCACCTCGCCATTGAGCATGCTGTTTTCAATGATATGCCGGACCAGTGATGCATACTCGGCAGGTTTGCCCAGGCGCGGCGGGAACGGCACGCCAGCCGCTAGGGAATCGCGCACTTCCTGGGTCATGCCGGCCATCATCGGCGTCTCGAAAATGCCCGGGGCGATGGTCATCACCCGGATGCCGAAGCGCGCCAGCTCCCGTGCGGCCGGCAAGGTCAGGCTGACAATCGCCCCCTTGGATGCCGAGTACGCCGCCTGACCGATCTGGCCGTCGAATGCTGCAGCAGACGCCGTGTTGATGATCACGCCACGCTCGCCATCGGCGTCCGCTTCGGTTTCGGCAATCGCCGCCGAGGCCAGGCGCAGCATGTTGAAGCTGCCGATCAGGTTGACGTTGATCACCTGGCTGAAACTGGACAACGCGTGCGGACCGTTTTTGCCGAGGATCTTCTCGCCACGCACGATGCCGGCGCAGTTGACCAGACCGTTGAGGCCGCCGAAGGTTTTGACCGTGGCCTGCACCGCCGCTTCAGCCGCTGCTTCGTTGCTGATGTCCGCGACCACGCTTTGCGCGCCCAGGCGCTGGGCCTGCGCCGCGACAGCTTCGGCGTTCATGTCCACCAGCATCACCTTGGCGCCGGCGGCGACCAGCATTTCAGCGGTGGCGGCACCGAGGCCGGACGCGCCGCCAGTGACGAGAAAAACCTTGTTTTGGATCTGCATCATTGTTTCCTTGGATTCAAGCTGAAACGTTCTTCGCCGCGGCCTCTTGAGCCTTGGCGATTTCCTGGTTGCGCAAGATAAAGCGCTGCAATTTGCCGCTTGGGGTTTTCGGCAATTCGCTGACAAATTCGATTTCACGGGGGTACGAGTGCGCCGCCAGGCGCTTGCGTACATGTTGGCGCAGCTCTTCGGCCAACTCCGGCGCGGCACGATATTGCGCGCTGAGCACGACGAAGGCTTTGACCAGCTCAGTGCGTTCCGGATCGGGCTTGCCGACCACCGCGGCTTCGACCACCGCCGGGTGTTCGATCAGCGCGCTTTCCACGTCGAACGGGCCGACGCGGTAGCCTGAAGTGGTGATCACATCATCGCTACGGCCGACGAAGCTGATGCTGCCATCCGGATTCCACTCGACGGTGTCGCCGCTCAAGTAGTAATGGCCGACGAAGGCCTTGGTCGGCGCGCCTTCATAGCCGGCGAACCAGCACATCGGCGACTGTGTCCGGTCGATCGCCAGAATGCCCGGCTGGCCGACACCCAGTTCGTTGTATTCATCATCGAGCACCACGATGCGGTGACCCGGCGAGGCAAAACCGGCGGCGCCCATGTGGATCGGATGTTCCAGTGCGTGGTGGTTGCACAGCACCATGCCCAGTTCGGTCTGGCCGTAGTGGTCATGAATGACCACGCCAAGCTGATCGGCGAACCAGCGGATCACTTCCGGGTTCAACGGCTCACCGGCGCTGCTGACAATGCGCAGCTTGCCCTTGATCGACTTGGCGAACTCATCACCGCCGGCGATCAACAGACGATAAGCGGTCGGCGAGCCGGTGAGATTAGTGATGCTGTATTTGTTGATGACACGGCAGGTGCTTTCGAGGGTGAACGGGCCATCGTAAAACGTGATCGGATGCCCCATCGACATCGGCCCGGTGACACCGAAATAGATGCCGTAGGCCCAACCCGGGTCGGCAACGTTCCAGAATGCGTCTTCGGGCCGCAGATCCACGGCGTCGCGGGTGTAGCTCTGGAACGCGACGATGGCCTTCAGGGGTACCGACAGCGCTTTCGACGGGCCGGTGGTGCCGGAGGTGAACATCAGCAGGAACGGGTCTTCGCCGCTCAGCATCACCGGTTCGCAATCGTTGCAATAGTTGGCCAGTTCGGCCCAGAAGCTGAAATCGCCCCGTACGATGCCTTGGCCTTTTGCGCCTGCGACGGTGACGATGGTCGGGCATTCGGCGACTTCGGCGAGTTTTGAGCGATTGACCGCGTCGGTGACCACCACTTTGGCGCCGGAGCAGCCGAGGCGGTGTTCAATGGCTTTGGGGCCGAACGCGGTGAACAGCGGCTGGTAGACCGCGCCAATGCGCCAGGTGGCAAACACGGTGATGAGCAATTCGATGTTACGTGGCAACAGGCCGGCGACCTTGTCGCCTTTTTTTACGCCTTGGGCCAACAGGAAATTGGCAAAGCGCGCGGCTTTGTCTTGCAGATCGGTGAAGGTGTACGTGGCGCTGGCGCCGTCGCGTCCCTCCCAAAACAATGCGATCCGCCCGGGCAACGCATGCCGGTCGCAACATTCGACGCAGGCATTGAGGGCGGTCAGATCGCCCGCGAGTGCAGCGTCGACGGTGTGCTGATAATCGAACTGTGAAACAGCAGACAAGTAATCGCGCATTGCCAGAATCCCTTTGTTTTTTATTGGTTGGGGGAACCGTAAACAACAGGGAAATACTCGCTCTGCACGGTGTGCGGGGCAATGGTCAAAGTTATCAAGTTGCTTGACTGGTTTGGCCAAGATCCCACCTGGCGCAATGATCGTTCCCACGCTCCGCGTGGGAATGCACCCCGGGACGCTCTGCGTCCCATCCAAAGCCGAACGCGGAGCGTCCGTTGAGGCATTCCCACGCAGAGCGTGGGAACGATCATGCCGGATCAGGCTGACTCGTTGAGAATCAAACTCCGATAATGCCCCGGATTGGACCCCGACCACTTGCGAAACGCCTTGTAGAACGAACTCGCATCGGCAAAACCCAGCCGTGTGGCAATCTCGGCGAAGCTGATGCTCGGCTCGGCCAGCCAGACAATCGCCAGTTCCTTGCGCACGCTGTCCTTGAGCGCTTGATACGTCTGACCTTCTTCGGCCAAGCGGCGCCGCAGGGTCGAAGCGGACATGCACAGGCGTTGTGCCAGCGCTTCGGTTTCTGGCCATTGCTCGGCGGGCAATTGCCGCAGGTCGTGCTTGATACGGCTGGCCAGGCTTTGCGGATCGCGATATTTGACCAGGATGTTGGCCGGCGCATGAGCCAGGAAGCGTTTGAGTTCTTCCGCTGTACGCTTGATCGGCAGATCGAGGCAATCGGCAGAGAAAATCATCCGCGTGCGTGGACGGTCGAACCGCAGGTTTTCGGAGAACATCACCTGATAGTCATCACAGAAGTCCGGCCTGGGGCAGCGCAATTCGATGGCCAGGATCGGAATCCGACGCCCCGCCAACCAGCACGCCACGCCGTGCACGATCATCCAGTAAGTGAAATAGGTAAAGGCGCGGCGCGGCTCGTGATCGTTTTCCAGCAGTACGATTTCCGCCAGGCTTTGCTGGCGCACCAACTCGGCGGGCATGCATTCGAGCATCAAAGACAAAAAGCCCAGGCCGCTGGTCAGGCCCGCCGCGACATTCGGCTGAATCATGGCGCAGCGGCACAGAAATTCGAAACTGCCGGACTTGAGCTTGCGCGGGTCCATGCCGAAAAACTCATCGTCCCCGCGCCGCGCCAGCAATCGCCAAAGTCGAGCGTACGCCGTGGCGGGAACCCGTGCGGTGCTGCTGTTCAACAACAACGGCTCGATACCGACCTTGTGCAACACCTCGTCGGTCACAACGCCCGGGGCGCAACTTTGCAACAGCGCTTCACGCACCAGTTGGATGGAGATGGTGTCTTTTTCGGACATTGAGCGAGACAAGCCCTGATCTTGTTTGAATGGCGGGCATCTTAGCGCACTGCATCCCCTATCGGAGCGAGCCTGCTCGCGATTGCGCCAGTGGCCACGCCACACATTCAAAGAATGCGGTACAGCAACCGCTCAACCCTCACCCGGCTCACACGTTTGAGAAACTTCGCCACCCCCGCCGGGTAGTCCGGCAATGTTTCCAGGTCCCCAAAACGCTCGATGCGCCGGGTGTGCTGGAAAATCTGCGCCAACTCCGCACGGCGCGGCACCAACAACTCGCCCTTTGGGTCATCAATCAGCAAGGCGTTTTCCAGATCGAGGCGAAACGCTCGCGGGTTGAGGTTGTTACCGGTCAGCAAGGTGTAACGCTGGTCGATCCACATGCCTTTGAGATGGTAGGTGTTGTCGCCATCCTTCCACAGATGCAGGTTCAACTGCCCGCTGTCGATGTTGCGCTGATGGCGCTTGGCGAATCGGCGCAGGCTGATCTCGTAGAGATATGGCAGCGCCGAAATCACTTTGAACGGTTCGCTCGGTGGAATATAGAAATCGTTGGCGGTCTTGTCGCCAACCACGATATCGATCTTCACACCCCGCGCCAGCGCCCGGTTGATATCCCGGGTTACGGCCAATGGCAGGTTGAAGTATGGCGTGCAGATGGTCAGTTGATGCTGGGCGCTGCCGATCAGCTCGCCAATCACCCGGCTCAACGGATTGTTCTTGCCCACGCCCAGTAACGGGCTGACAGACAGACCGCTCTTGTCCGTGGAGCCCTGGGTGGTGTCGTACGCAGCGTGCTTGAGACGGCTGCGCAGATCGCCGATGTCATTGCGCAGGCTGCGGGTGGTCGGCAGGTTCGGCAGGTCGAGGCGATGCACCGCTTTGGAAGCCACCAGACCGTGTTGAACCAGGTGGTGCATGGAATCGGCCAGCGCACGGTTGTGCAGCAGGTGATAACGGTCGTAGCGGTACTTGTCGAGCTTGTGCAAGTAGACGTTGTTCAGGCTGGCGCCGCTGTAAATCACGCAGTCATCGATGATGAAGCCCTTCAAATGCAACACGCCGAACAGCTCGCGGGTTTGCACCGGCACGCCATACACCGGCACTTCGCTGGCATGAGTGCGGGTCATCTCCTGATACCAGGCCGAATTGCCCGGTTGCTTGCCGGCACCGATCAAACCGCGCTGCGCGCGCAGCCAGTCGACGACCACCACCACGTCCAGCTGTGGACGCGCCAGTTTGGCCGCGTGCAAGGCATCGAGTATTTCCTGGCCGGCCTCATCCTGTTGCAGGTACAGCGCAACGATATAGATACGCTGGGTGGCGCTGGCGATTTTTTCCAGCAGGCAACGACGGAACTCGGCGGCGCCGCTGAGGAAGGTGACGGCATCGGCGGTCAGCGGAAAACTGCGCAGTTTAGGCAGCAGGGAGCGTTTGAAAAGCGACGGCATAGGGCTCGCAATGGGTCGAATCCAGAGAGTTTGAGAGCTTACACCATGGATCGGCTCGGGTCTTGTGGGTGTCCATAATGACGCTATCGCTGGCAAGCCAGCTCCCACAGGTTGATCGCATTTCCCTGTGGGAGCTGGCTTGCCAGAGATAGCGGTTTTATGGGCAATGGAAAAACATTTGACCAAGAAGAACGATCGTTCTACTATTTGCCACATGAACGAAATCACTAGCAATGACACACGCGACATCATTCTGGATGTCACCGAAAAGTTGATCTACAAAAGTGGCATCGCTGCCACTGGCATGGATCTTCTGGTGAAAACCGCCGGCGTCTCCAGAAAGAGCATTTACCGCTACTTCGCCAACAAGGAGGAGCTGGTCGTCGCCGCCCTGCAACGCCGTGACGAACGCTGGATGCACTGGTACAGAACTGAAGTCGGCAAAGCCCGGACCCCGGCGGACCGCCTGCTCAATCTGTTCAGCGTGCTCAAGTCCTGGTTCGACTCTGAAGGCTTTCGCGGCTGCGCGTTCATCAACACCAGCGGTGAAACCGGCGACCCGCAAGACCCGGTCCGGCTGGTCGCCAAAGACCACAAACAAAAGCTGCTCGACTACGTGTGCGAGCTGTGTACCGAATATGGTGCCGAGGATCCGCAGAGTCTGGCCAGACAGCTGCTGATCCTGATCGATGGTGCCATTACCTTGGCGCTTGTCATGGGTGATCACAGTGCCGCCGATAATGCGCAATGCATGGCGCGAAAGTTATTGGACCTGTAACAACTTAACCAAGCCCGACAACGTGTTTTAACTTGATTGTATACGGAGACTTGATATGTCTAATGCCGAAGTTCGTCCGCCATTGCCGCCATTCACCCGTGAATCGGCCATCGAAAAAGTCCGCCTCGCCGAAGACGGCTGGAACTCCCGCGATCCTGAGCGCGTGTCGCTGGCTTACACCCTGGACACTCGGTGGCGCAACCGCGCCGAGTTCGCCTACAACCGAGAAGAAGCCAAAGGCTTTCTGACGCGCAAGTGGGCCAAGGAACTGGATTATCGGTTGATCAAGGAGCTGTGGGCGTTCACCGACAATCGCATCGCCGTGCGTTATGCCTATGAATGGCACGACGATTCTGGCAACTGGTTCCGCTCCTACGGCAACGAAAACTGGGAGTTCAACGAGGACGGATTGATGGCCCATCGTTTTGCCTGCATCAACGACATGCCGATCAAGGAAAGCGAGCGCAAATTCCATTGGCCGCTGGGCCGTCGCCCTGATGATCACCCGGGCTTGTCGGATCTGGGCTTGTAAACACCGCTCCAAACCAGCACGGTGGCCTATTGATCGTTCCCACGCTCTGCGTGGGAACACAGCCCGGGACGCTTTGCGTGCCATTGGAACGCTGAGCGTCCCTTGAGGCATTCCCACGCAGAG